>CBFDDY010000227.1:0-4523 GCA_965603705.1 uncultured bacterium
ATGCCATTCAACCTTTGTAAGCGTGAAAAAAATGGGGGGGACTTTTGCTATAGGTTGATTAAATTATGAAGGATACGATATAATGACTTTTAATATAAAATGCAGATTTCTCAGTTTTCACTCAGAAAAAAAATAATTCTACGTTTTCTTGTTGTCATCATCATTGGAGGATTACTGTCTCTCAGCTTTGGCTCGCGGCTAATAAAGAATACTCTTATCTCTCAAGCCCAGGCCAAAGTAAAACACGACCTGGCCACAGCCCGTATGATATTCAAGGAAAAACTCAATGATATAAAAGATGTCATAGCTCTGACTGCCGCAAGAGAAAGCCTGCACTACAGTATAAAAAACAAGCAACAAGACCTGTTATTAAAGCAGTTAAGTTCGGTGAGAAAAGAAAACGGCCTGGACATTCTGACTCTGACCGACTCAGAAGGAAAAGTAGTATTAAGGACCCTGAATCCCAAAATATCGGGTGATGACCAGTCAAAAGATGAATTAGTCAGGATAGCCCTAAAAGGAGGTATTACTGCTAATACCCAAATTTTATCCAGGGAAGAGCTGTTAAAAGAAAGCAAGGATTTGGCCGGACAGGCTGCCATTGAATTAATCCACACACCTAAAGCTACCTTCAGCCCAGACAACAGAGAAACAAGCGGTATGATGCTGAAAGCAGCCTCCTCTCTAATAGATGAAAAGGGAAATCTCCTGGGAGTACTGTATGGGAGTGTTCTCCTGAATAGAAATTATGAGATCGTTGACCGCATAAAAGAACTGGTCTATAAAGGGGAAAAATATAAAGGTAGGGAAGCCGGTACTGCAACAATTTTCCAGCATGACCTGCGTATCTCGACTAATGTGAGAAATAAAGAAGGCTCCCGCGCTATTGGTACCAGAGTTTCCCAAGAAGTAAACAATACCGTACTATCAGAAGGAAAATCCTGGATAGACAGGGCTTTTGTAGTCAGCAATTGGTATATAACTGCGTATGAGCCGATAAAAAATGTCAAAAACGAAATAATAGGGATTCTTTATGTCGGTATGCTGGAGAAACCTTATATAGATACGACCAACCGGGTAATGATGACTTTTATTTTTATTGCAGCGCTCTGTGTTGCCCTCCTTCTTGTCATTCTTTATTTCTCCATCAATAAGATTATTAACCCTCTTTCAAAAATGGTAGTAGCCACTCAGGAAATCGCCAAAGGTGATCTATCCCACAAAGTAGAGATACGTTCTAATGATGAGATAGGATACTTGGCAAAATCTTTTAACAAGATGACAGAAGACCTGAAAATAGCAAATGAAAAACTGCTGGGGTGGACGAAAACTTTGGAGAAAAAAGTCGATGAACGTACTATAGAACTAACACAGATGCAGGGCCACCTTATCCAGTCAGAAAAACTAGCTTCCCTAGGGAAATTAGCAGCTGGAGTAGCGCATGAAATAAACAATCCTTTAGGGGGAGTCCTTATTTACAGCCACCTTCTCCTGGAAGACATTAACAAAGGCAATCCTCATTACGAGAACCTGAAAAAAATCGTTAAAGAGACTTCTCGCTGTAAAGATATAGTAAAAGGCCTGCTTGAATTCGCCCGACCCAAAGAACTAGAGATATCTTCTATAGCCCCAAATGATATAATAGAAAAATCACTCAGCTTTTTTGAAACCCAGGCTCTATTTCAAAACATCAAAATAAAAAAGGATTACTCTTCTAATCTCCCAAAAATCATTGCCGACAAAGACCAATTGTATCAGGTGTTTATAAATATTATACTTAATTCCGTAGAAGCTATGGAAGGAAACGGGACTCTGACTCTTTCTTCAGTATCTGATAAGGATAAAAAATATATCCACATCCTTTTTACTGATACAGGTCCGGGGATAACAGAAGAAGATAAAAATAGACTTTTTGAGCCCTTCTTTACAACTAAAGAAGTGGGGAAAGGTACAGGCTTGGGCTTAGCTATCAGCTACAGCATTATCCGCAAGCATAAAGGAACCATTGCTGTTTCCAGCCAGGTTGGTAAAGGCACAACATTTACAGTCAGCCTTCCTATAAAAAGCAAAAAAGGAAATGACGAATAAAGCAACGGTTCTTATTATCGATGATGAAGAAAGTATAAGAGATTCCTGCAGCCAGGTCCTAAACCGGGAAGGATATCTTGTAAATATTGCTGATAACGGAAAAACTGGCTGGGAACATTTCAAAAAATCTCCTACAGACGTCGTTCTGCTTGATTTAAAACTTCCCGGTCTCGATGGTATACAAATCCTCGAAAAAATTAAAAAAAAATCTCCTGACACTCCCGTGATCATCATAACCGGATTTGCTACCATTGAATCAGCGGTAGATACCATGAAACGAGGCGCTTTTGATTACTTGGCTAAGCCTTTCAGCCCCCAGGAACTCCGGGTTATCGTAAAAAAAGCCTTGGACAGCAGAAAAACACAGGAAATAAGTTTAACTTTAGACCGAACAACTGCGAGGGACAGTGATATTCCCATGGTAGTGGGCAAAAGCAGATCAATGGCAAAAGTTTTAGATATTGTGAAGCGAGTAAGCCCAACAGAAAGTACAGTGCTAATAACTGGAGAAAGCGGTACCGGCAAAGAACTTTTAGCAACTGAAATACATAATCACAGCCCCAGGAAAAATGCTCCTTTTGTAATAGTAGATTGCGGTGCTCTGGTCGAAACCCTCTTTGAAAGTGAATTGTTCGGCCATGTCAAAGGCTCGTTCACAGGCGCTAATATGACTAAGCACGGACGGTTTGAAGTAGCAGACGGCGGGACGATATTCCTGGATGAAATCAGTAATATCAGCCTTAATATCCAAGCCAAACTTCTAAGAGCCATTCAGGAACGAGAGGTCACAAGGATAGGCAGCGCAAAACCCATAACAGTGGATATCCGTATTCTAGCCGCTACCAATGAAAACCTGGCGGATTGTGTAAGAAAGGGAAAATTCAGAGAAGATCTTTTCTACCGCTTAAGTGTCGTCCCGATTCATATCCCTCCTTTAAGGGAAAGAAAAGAGGATATTCCCTTGCTACTCAATCATTTTCTGCTTAAACACTCTAAAAAATCAGGAAAAAATTTAAACAACCCTTCAGAACAAGCCATTAAAGCTATGCTTGAGTATGAATGGCCGGGAAATATAAGAGAATTGGAAAACACAGTCGAAAGAGCAATAGTTTTATGCCAGAAAGACAGAATCGAACTGGAAGATCTTTTCTATCATGGCATCAGCTCGAGTTCCTCCTTTTTACAGCCAGCAGGAAAAAATCACAAAACCCTAAAAGAAATAGAAAAAGAATATCTGAAGATAGTCCTTCAATCACAATATGGGAACAGGACAAAAACTGCAAAAATCCTCGGTATCGACAGAAAAACTCTGCTTTCCAAGATTAAAAAATATAAATTATCCTAACCTGGATTATTCACGAGTCGCCATTTTTTTATGAATAGGTCAGTCTAAGTAATTCAGTCTCTGAAGTTCCTGCTTTTTCTCTACCTGCTGCAATCTCAATTATTCGGGGAGTGGGGGGAAATTGCCCAGCATGTGGGGAAAAATTCCCTCCCCGAAAGCTTATTTCATCCCCCTAAAAAATGAATTTATCATATCTTCTTTATTTCCAACTATTTAGAGTGAGTCAATAATATTTTGCAAAATAATAAAATCGGCACATAATTTGCATGTATAAGCAAATGGTATGTTTTATAACTAAAAAGGACACATTCAATGAAAATCGTAAAACTAAAAAAATCAAACCTGTTTCCATTCTTGGAAATAATTTCCAAGGAGGCCGATTTATGGGCGCCTGTAAAAAAAGGCCCTGACAAACATATTTTTGAAGTTATTGAAGACTTTTCCAAAATCAACTTGGATTACACCAGAACTATCCTCCCCCCCAAAAAAATCATGCTCCCATCTGATTTCAATATGTTTCAAGCATCAAACACAGAATATACTCCGGATTTCTCTCATGTGAATAAAAAGATCATTTTCGGCATCCATCCTTGTGACATTCATGCCCTCGTTACCATGGATAAGTTTTACAGCCACGAATACAATGACCCTTACTATCAGAAAGCCCGGGATAATACCCTTATTTTAGGCCACTCATGCTGGCCGGATGAATATTGTATTTGCAAATCCACCCATACTCACGTAGTAGAAGAAGGCTATGACCTTTTCTTTACAGACTTAGAGGACACTTATGTTGTCTGGATCGGGTCAAGCCGCGGAGATGACCTTATCCGGGTGAAACCGGAATTATTTGATGAAGACCTGACTGACAAAGATATCCAAAAGTTCTCCCAAAGAAGAGAAGAACGAGATAAGGCTTTTACTAAAGCTATCAACTTCGAAGCCATGCCTGACCTCATGGAACTCAAATACCAAAGCCCTTTATGGGATAAGCTGGGTGAAGCCTGCCTCGCCTGCGGCTCCTGCAGTAATGTTTGCCCAACCTGCAACTGCTATAATGTTGAAGATAAACCTATTCTAGGAAAAAATT
>CBFDDY010000228.1:0-4520 GCA_965603705.1 uncultured bacterium
CTGCATGAACTTCAAGACAAAAAAGAGAAACTGCATAAAAACCTGAAACATATAAACTCCCTTATGGAGTGATGTCTATGTTATTAGCTATTGATATTGGCAACACGAATATTACGGTAGGCGTATTTAAGGGAAAAGAGTTAGTTGAACATTGGGAACTGAAATCTGAATCTGAAAAGACTAGTGATGAGTATGCTTTAACTTTAAATGGGTTTTTTTCCCTTGCCGGATTTGATGTCCGGAATATTGATGCAGTAATTATTTCCAGTGTTGTGCCGCCGCTAACACCTTATTTTCAGAGATTAAGCCAAGGCTTGTGTCACGTGAAACCATTGATCGTCGGCCCTGGGTTAAAGACAGGAATGCCTATTCTTTATGAATATCCGGGTGAAGTAGGAGCAGACAGGATAGTATCGTCTGTTGCAGCATATGCTAAATTCGGAGAGGCATGTATTGTGGTCGATTTTGGGACGGCAACGACATTTGATGCAGTGTCTTCAAAGGGAGAATATTTAGGGGGAGCAATAGCGCCTGGAATTCAGATATCGTCGGAGGCTTTGTATTTGAAAACAGCAAAATTACCCCGTATTGAAATTAAAAAGCCAGAGAAAGCAATAGGACGTAGTACGGAAGCCAGCATGCAGTCTGGGGTATATTTTGGCTATATTGGCCTTATCTCTAACATTATTGAAAAAATCTCAAGTGAGCTGAGAGGAGCTGTTCGGGTTATTGCCACAGGAGGATTTGCATCCTTGTTCTATAAGGAGATCGAGTCTATTGAGTCTTATGAACCCTATCTTGTCTTGGAGGGATTAAGAATTATTTACGAGCGAAATGTATCTTAACTATTCATAAAAATTGCCAATGATGTACTCAAAAAAAGCAATAACTAATTTTATCATTGGCACTTTTTACCTTTCAGGCGAGTCGATCTTACCGCATCTACTTTGTTGCAGCGGATTCGCGGTGAAGGACCACAGCTTCATCCCCTGCGCCTCGTATCTGCGGCAACCTCGACTTGTGAATAGTCCAGAAACCTGAATTATTAATGAGGATGGAAATATTAGAAAAAGATAAAGAGCAGTATTTTCGCTTGATCTCACGTCGTTTTTTGAGCCTGCGCGGTGCTCCTTTATTTTTATCCTCTAAAGAACTGGACCAAATTGAAAACTGGCTTCAAATAGGAATTCCTTTGAGGATTGTCTTGGAAGGAATCCAGTTTGCTTATGAAGATTTTCGAAAAAAGCCTGTTCGTAGAGGCAGAAAATTATATCTTGTATTCTGCAATGCCATGGTTCTCAAATCATTTAAGCAGTATAAAGATCGAAAAGTCGGGCTGAAACAAAAAGTCGATAATAAGGATGATAAAAAAGAAACAGTAAAAATAGAAGCGGAGGCATTCTTAGAGAAAATGCCTGATGATGTGGCATATCTGAAGGGAACATATTTTGGGGCGGTTAAAGAGCTGTCCCGGGAGAAATTTAATGAAAATAAAATGGAGCTATATGAAGAAAAGATCGAGGAGTTGCTATTGATGAATGCTCCTCAGGAAGAAAAAGATAATGCTGAAGAATATGCCCGAAGGGAGCTTAAAATACTTGATGCAAGAGAATTAGGCAGGGTAATTGATCTAAAAATTATTAAATCAATGAGAGATAAGTATAAAATTCCCTATGTATCTCTTTATTATTATTGAAACATGCTTAACCTGGATTATGATCAAAAAAATTCTCAACCTTCTTAAAAAAAACAAGCAGGGATTAAGCTTTCAAAGAATCGCCCGGGAGCTTAATCTGCTTCAGAGAGAGAAGACTCTACTTAGAGAGAGACTTCATGTCCTGGAAAACAAAGGTGCGATTTTAAATGCCAAGCGTAAATATTTCTTCCTGCCTGAATCAAGACTGGTTCGGGGAAAATTAATCAGCATAGGCAGAGGATATGGTTTTGTCAGGCAAGATAAAGATCCTTCCCGGGATATTTTTATTCCCGGCCGGCATTCAGGAGGAGCATTGCTGGGGGATATAGTTGAAGTTGTCTATCAGGAAAAAGGGACAGGCAATAAGCTGGAAGGAAAGATTGTCCGGACAGTAAAGCAAGAAAAAAAAACAGTTCTTGGGGTCTTTAAAGAGCGCTGGGGGCAGCCTTTTGTTTTGCCTTATGAGGCCCCTTCTTTTGATGAAATTCCTCTTAAATGCCGGAATGTCCTTAAAGCCGAACCTAATGTTATAGTGGAGGTGGACAGAGATACATGGTGTATTGCAAAAGTACTGGGTAAACCGGAAACTCCAGGAGTAGATTTTAGAGTTATTAGCGCCAAGTATGAACTATCCGATGCCTTTTCGGCCGAGGCCCTTGTTGAGGCAGAGGAGATTTCATCCCGTATTACACCCCAGGAAAGGGAAAGGCGAAGAGATTTCAGATCCTGGAGAACGGTAACTATTGACGGCGAGGATGCCCGGGATTTTGACGATGCTGTGAGCATAAAGAAACTTAAAAATGGAAACTTATTGCTGGGCGTCCACATTGCTGATGTTTCTTTTTATGTTAAACCGGATTCCTTCCTCGACCGGGATGCCTATCTCAAGGGAACCAGTGTTTATTTCCCGGAAACGACTTTCCCTATGCTGCCGGAAAGGCTTTCAGCCGATATATGCAGCTTGCGGGAGGGAGAAGAGAGGCTGGCGTTTTCTGTATTACTGGAAATCAACAAGCAGAGCGAAGTTGTCAAATCAAATTTTTTGCCTTCAATCATCAAATCGGATGCCAGGATGACGTATAATTCTGTGTTTAAGATATTTTCCGGAGAACAAAAGGAGATATATAAATATTCAAGCTTTGTTCCTGATTTATTATACATGCGGGAACTTGCGGACCGGCTCAGAAAAAAACGGGTCAAAGAAGGAAGCTTGGATTTTGAACACCCGGAGCCGCAGCTTGTATACAGGGGAAAAGTCCTTTCTGGGGTTACTTCTTTAGAACAGAATGAGGCCCACAGAGTCATTGAGGTGTTTATGGTAGCGGCTAATGAGGCAGTTGCTGTTTTTTTAGCTAACAAAAAGGCTCCTGCCCTTTTTAGGGTCCATCCACCTCCTGCGCTGGCTGATCTGGAGAAACTTCGCTCCATCCTAGCTCATTTCGGATTCTCGTCTCCTCCTTCTGATAAGATCAAAGGGAGAGATCTTCAATCGATCCTGGAAAGAGCCGTGGGAAGGCCGGAAAGTAAATTTATATCACTACAGGTGCTGAAAAGTTTAAGGATTGCGGTTTATTCAGCAGAAAATAGCGGGCATTTTGGCCTGGGCAAGCTAATGTATACCCATTTTACCTCCCCAATACGCAGATATCCGGATTTGATCGTTCACAGGGTTTTAAAAAAGACGCTTACCGAAAGCAAGCCGGAGAAAAAAACACTTTCAACTTTAGCTCGTTATTGTTCAGATCGGGAAAGGAAAGCAATGGAGGCTGAAAGAGATCTTATAGAATGGAGGATCTACCGCTACCTGAAGACTCGTATGGGAGATGAGTTTGCCGGTATTATTGTTGATATTTCTAAATCAGGATTAATAGTTGAGTTGGGAGATTATTTTATTAGTGGTATTATATTTTTTAATGACCTGGCAGGAGATTACTATTATAGAGATAACACCTGCATTTTGAAAGGTAAAAGAACCGGGAAAAAATATGAATTGGGTGAAAGCCTTATGGTTGCCCCTGTTGCAGTCGATCCGGATTTAAGGCGGATGACACTTCAGATAATTCATTAAGGATTAGGTAATGAAAAATAAAGGCAAAGCTTTTCTTGCGGGATTAATAAAGGAAAAAGGGAGCAGAGGATTGAGTGGGGAGGAGATCCTCATACTTTCAGGCTTGAATATTGAGGAGGCTGTTCGGCTTTCCCAGGAATTGGAGGCAGATGGCGAGGTTAAAATACTCTCATTTTCTCCGCTTTTTCTTGTATCGCATGCCGATTTTGACCTTCTCTGCAAAGATGTACCTGTTTGGGTAGAAAAGGAATTCCAACATAAGCCGGCTTTGACAGGTTTGTCTCCTGAAGATGTTAGAGAAAAATTTAAAATACACCCGAAAGTATTGGAATTTATCCTAAAATACCTTGGCCTTGCAGGAAAGATCAATCGCAGAGGTGAATATATTGTTCCATCCGGATATAAGCTGCCTGTTTCTCCGGAAGAGAAGAGACTTTTGGTTGAAATGGAAATTCTCTTACAAAAGGGAAAATTTCGTTCTGCTTCCCAGGAAGAGCTGCAGAATTTGCTTGGAGTTTCTTCTGATAAATTTAAAAGGCTGATGTCTCTCCTTATTGAGCGGAAAAAGATAGTGCAGGGAAAAGATGGTTTTCTTGTAGATTCAGAGTGGTTGGATGCCATTATCGTCAGAGTTAGAAATTTAGATAAAAAAGAATTGAGAGTAGAGGATTTTAAAAAAATGACGGGGCTTTCCCGAAAATATGCAATCCCTCTTCTGGAACTTTTAGACCAGATGAAAATAACTCGGAGGCGTGG
>CBFDDY010000229.1:0-4520 GCA_965603705.1 uncultured bacterium
ATAGTTTATCTGTATTGACATGCACAGTCACGATCGGGCTGGCAAGATAGTGCTGGAGTATGCAGTAACTACAATCAAGGGGGCAGTTTAGGTCAAGATTAATGACATAATAATTACAGCCTAAATATAGAGGAGTACAGGGACAGGGCTTTACAAAATCTCCCTTTTGTCTTGTTAGAAGCAGGTAGCGCTTCCCCTTACCTACAGGGTCCAGGAACATGTCCAGATCAGCATCTAAGGCCTCAATATTGTCTATCACTTTAAAAGGGACATGGTCTAATTTTTTTAGAATCAAGCGGGTTAAAGGATATTCAAAACTGCTTTTTTCTATAAAAATCTTTTCCGGAAATTTATTGATATCAATCATCGGAAGGATTTTTAAAAAGACCAGAAAAACCATTCTTATCTGCGATTTTTTGCAGCTCAGACAATTTGTTAATAAATTCTTTCCTGTTTTTAAAGCTGAAGTTCAAGGAGATGTCCTCTTTTTCATAAAAAGCAGACGGAGTGACCACAATCCCACTTGAAATATTCAAACCTTTCAATACTTTATCAAAAGCATTATTCCAGGAGTTTAAAACAGGATTTCGCTTAGCTTCGAGCAGTGAACACAACCTCTCAGCCTTCTGCAATGAGGAAAGTTTTTCATCTTCACTTATTTTTCCTACATCCGGTAAACTGAGGATATCAGCTACACTCATCTCCTCTTTACGGGATAATTCGTATATAGTAGTAACAAGCGCTCTCTGCTTATTTTTCCCAAGCGGCAGAATATAGGGCATAAGTAACATCCTTTCTGGAGGAGAAAATTCAATCATAAATTTTAATACATTAAAATCAGTATTTCTAGAATGGATAAGCTTTTTAAGTTCTAATTCAAATTCCGCAATCTTTAAATAAGGATGCAAATATTTAAGTAAAGGGGGGATATCCAGCAGGGGAAGATATTTCCGGACAATCTCTTCCTCACCAGCTCCAAATCCCTTGATCTTTTTTACTATCTCAGCCTTTTCCACAATACTGTATTTCCGGATGGAAAGATTTTCATAAACTGTTAATTTAAACGCCTCAAGGTCATCCGTTTCCTCTGAGATGAATACAGGGATACTTTTAAAGGATAGCTTTCTACAAGCAAACACTCTTCTCCACCCTGATATAATGACCGGTATTTTCTCCCGATAAGAAAGGACCGGCGGATTTATCAGGCCGGCGGTTTTAATCGATTCAATTAGGCCTTGGTGTGGAAGAAAATAGGATATCCGGAACCTATCATCCTTTAGCTCGATTTTATCTACATCTATAGTGGTATATTTCATTTACCATCTACCATTTACCGTCTTTCCTATAAACGGTAGAACATATTTTTTAATTTTTCTACTCATCCCGGGATGAAGAAAGCCGGTTATATGCTTACTCTTATAAAGTTTATCACTAACAATTAGGAGAGCGGCCGCCTGGATACCATAAAACTCAGCCAGGGCAAAAACTGCGGATGTTTCCATATCAACACAATCCACTCCCCTGCCTCTGTTTTTTTCCAGCCAGGCTCTGGTCTCCCTGAAAGGTGCATCAGTAGAAACTATACTTCCGTTTTGAAACGAAAGATCCTTTGACTGAAGAGCACCTTCAATTTTATCTGTTAAAATCCGGGAGGGGAAAAACTCCGTCCTCCCGGAAAAATAATGCCGGGATGTGCCTTCCTCTGAAAAAGCTTTTTTTATAGTGACAGCATCCAGTAGCTTGAATTTAGAATTTAAGGCACCGCAAAATCCCAAAATAATAACATCTTCAGCCCCAGATACAATCAAACTTTCCAGAGAAATAACAGCAGCTGGCGCCCCGATCGCCCCGAAAACAATAACTTTATCTTCCAGTAAAAATAAATCCGCCCCCAGCCAGGCTTTCTTTTTAACAGCAGTCTTGCTAATTTTCTTCTTAATAGTCCCTGATAAGGAATCAACCGGAATATATAGCACAGTTCTACGGGAAAAGCCCTTTATCGCTCTGGGTTTAAATAGAACTTCATCCGTCATAATCGTTTTTTTCTATCCTTTAATTTCAGAGGTAAGTATTTCATTCAAACTACCGGTGCGGTACCCGGCAAGGTCAAGAGTTACATAAGGATAGCCCAGCTTTTTAAACTTTTTTATGATTTCAGGGATAATCCCGGCCTTAAAAAGGCTTGGCATATCTTCCGGCAATACTTCAATTCTAGCAATATCATTATGATGGCGCACCCTGACTTGAGAGATTCCCATCGAATGAAGAACTTCTTCCGCTTCTTCTACCTGTTTAAGAGTCCGGATTGTGATCTCTATATGATAAGGAAACCTCGAGGCTAAACAAGCCTGAGAGGGTTTATCCCAAGTTAAAAGGCCAAGCAAATGGGAAAGCATTCTAATTTCATCTTTATTTAATCCGGCTTCTTTTAAAGGTGATCGTACACCCAGTTCTCTTACAGCACGTGAACCAGGCCGAAAATCATCAGCATCATCAGCATTTTCTCCATCCAGAACAAAGGTAATATTTTCATCTTTAGCAATATCTTTTAATTGACAAAACAATCCCCGTTTGCAGATATAACACCTTTCAGGAGGATTCCGGGTAAAATCCGGATTGTCCATCTCATTTCCCTTGATGATTTTGTATCTAATATTATTCTTACGGGCAAAATTAAGCGCCTCTTCTGTTTCCCATTCCGGGTGTATTTCCGAAACAGCTGTTACTGCCAAAACACCATCTTCTAAAATATTATGGGCTGTTTTTAATAGAAAAGTACTATCTACCCCACCGGAAAAAGCTACCAGCACTCTTTTCATATCAAGCAAATTGGACTTTAGCCGATCGTATTTTCCCTTCAATTCATCTTTCATTATTGATTTTCCTATTTCTATTTACCAATTAACCTCTGAACTTCCGAGACAAATTCTTCTACAATATCTGCTTCTTTAATTTTTCGCAAAAGCTCCCCTTTTTTGAATATAACTCCCACTCCTTTCCCGCAGGCAACTCCAATATCAGCCTCTTTTGCCTCACCCGGGCCGTTTACCATACACCCCATTACCGCAATAGTGACTGGTTCTTTAATATTATCAAGCCGCCTTTCTATCTCAGCAGCGATCCGCGGCAGATCGACTTCACAGCGCCCACAAACAGGACAGGAGACGATATCCAGACCAGAGGACCTAAGACCCAGATTGGAAAGAATACGATATGCCACTCTTACTTCTTCTTCAGGTGGGGCAGTAAGCGACACTCTTATGGTATCAGCCAATCCACAGCTTAAAAGCAGCGTCAAACCGGCTGTAGATTTTATACTTCCGGATAATAAGCTGCCTGCTTCTGTTATTCCGGCATGAAAGGGATAATCCACTTCTTCTGCTAAGAGCTGCGAGGCCTTCAGAGTACGGGCAATATCTGATGCTTTTAGCGATATCTTAATAAGTTTAAAATCCATATCTTCCAAGATCCTGACATGTTTAAGGGCACTCTCTACCATAGCCTCAGGAGTAGCACCACCGAATTTCCGAAGTATTTCCTTTTCAACTGAACCTGAATTTACCCCGATACGAATTGGTATTTCCCGGTCTTTTGCAGCTTTTACGACTTCTATCACCTTATTCCTGGAGCCAATATTCCCGGGATTGATCCGTAAGCCATCCACCCCGTTAGAAAGGGCCGCCAATGCTAACCTATGGTCAAAATGGATATCAGCAATAAGCGGAATAGACACCTGTTCTTTTATTTTAGCCAGCGCTTTGGCTGCCTCTTCATCCGGGACAGCAGCACGTACTATCTCACATCCAGCCTCTTCCAGCCTTTTTATCTGGGCAGCAGTAGCCTTAATATCCCTGGTATCCGTTTTGGTCATAGACTGGACAGAAATAGGGGCGCCTCCCCCCACGGGGACATCACCTATAAATACCTGCCGGGCCGCACGGCGGGGGAAGTTTAATTTTAAAGCGGCTTTGTTCATCAATTCTTATTATACAGGCTAAATGATAAATAGCAAAAGCAGGAAAAGCAGCTCAAAAAAGGATTGATTACTAATTTCTATGGCCTTTCATTAAATTTCTTGCTTTTCCTGGTTTTTCTGATTTTTCTGCTTTTCCTGATTTTTTAAAATGGGATCAACGAGTCCCAGCCATTAGGTAATCGCTTTGCTATATCATTAAGAATTATAAAGACCATCAGGAATATAAAAATCGCAAATCCTATCTGCATCAGGACCTGTTTCACTTTGGGATTAAAATCTCTCCGGAAAGCTCCCTCCAGACTCAGCACCAATATCTGGCCCCCGTCAAACACAGGGACAGGAAAAAGATTAACTACTCCTAATTGCAGACTGATAAAAGCAATAAAACTCAGCAAGGGTAAAAACCCCATCCTAAAAAAAGCATAGGAAACATTAGCGATCTCAATGGGGCCGCCAAGTTGGCGAGTGGAAGCTTTTCCGGCTATCAAGTTCTTCAGGAAATCCATAACTGCAGAGATCATCTTCCAATTGTCTTTATAACTCT
>CBFDDY010000230.1:0-4473 GCA_965603705.1 uncultured bacterium
TTACTCTGTAAAAACCTGCTGGAGGATTTCGACTAAATTTAAGGCAAATTCTATCTCAGTCAGAGGAATATTCTTTTCAGCGGCAATATCAGTAAATCGTCCGTCTTTATTGCTGTCATTGGTTACAATAATATAGTCGGCAAAAGGAGCTACGGCATCGATCATCTTCTCATTGTCGCTGCCCTGGGCTCCCCTTTTAGACACACCTCCAACATGAACGCCTATAATAAATATTTCATTCTCTTTACAATAATTGATTATCTTTTTCAGCCGGTTGACTTCATCATTAACTGTGAGCCCTGATGCCCCCATGCCTTTTAAACTGGCGCCGATTGCGATTATCACGGTTTTATAAGGAGTGCCGGCAGGAAATTTTTCCAGGTCAGAATGGATTTCGCTATGGAATCCTTCACCTGATTCTTTTCCGGCTAATCCCACTCCTGCGCTCAATATTTCGATATCCGGGACATCACAGTAGTCGTATTTGATCTCAGCTTCTTCGCAGACAATGTTTACTGTGGTTACATCCGGGCTCTGACCGGCAGAGGTCGTCAATATTGGATACTTTGCTTTGGGGATTTCTTCCGCTCCCCCAGGTAAAGCCAGATAAAGAATAAAACCGAAGATGGTCAATGTATAAAAGATAGTTATAGTTATTTTTTTCATATCATGTATTCTCCTTAGCCTGGATTATTATTTCTTTTCTATTGGTTTTAGATTATGGAATCTGATCATTTCTTTAAGCCACCATTCAGGATAGGGAAGGTTTATTTTTTTTCTGGTCCTTTTATTGTAAATGCTTAATCCTCTGTATTTGACAAGAAGGTCGTCGCCAAGTTTCCACCAGGCATTAACCACGCTGTTTGCATGAGAGTTGGAAAAGTCGGTAAGAAATTCCACTGCTTTAACTGGATCTTTTTTGTAAAGATCGAGGGCAAGAGTATCGATGGCCGGGATTCGTTCTATTGTTCTGGATTCCCATTTTTCCAGGGCTTTTTTTACATCTTGGATAGCATGGGAGTAGGCGACTTGAGTGTGGAAATCTACATAGTCAAAGGCCCAGCGTGCGGATTTGCGGTTGAATTCCCAATGGTCACCGATCTGAAAAGACATAGGTATTTCAGTTATTCCGATATAAAAGGGCATATAGCAGGCTGTATCTTGAGCTCCGAATGCCAGCCATACTATGCCGCCTATGGGATTAGGCAGCCAGTCCCTTACTTGAGTTATGGTAGTATATTCTGCCCTGTTAACTCCAATTGTGCGGGGTGTGTTATAGGTTTCTCCTTCTACTTTAACCGGCCGGGGATGATAATTCGGATTGCTGAATGGTCCTCCTCTGAGTCCTTCTCCCGGATCGAATTCTGTACCCTGGTATTTATCACGAGTCAGATTCATCACATCTTCTACTGAAAGTTTTTTATCCGGTTTAACTGAAAAGGGAAATTCCATATTTAGGGTGTCAGGGCTGAAATTTTTTGAAGGTGCGGCCAGGTCGAAGAAACGCCACATGCGAGCCCGGGATCCACCACTTAAGCTGGCGCTTGTGCTGGAGGGAGAATAAGCTTTTTTCCAGCTGAAAGGTTCTCCGCTCTCGGGATCATAGTAGTTGTGTTTGACTGCAAGAGATATAACATTTGCAGAGGCCATAAAATAATCGGGATTTTCAAGGTCTATTTCGCCGATCCTTGATTCATTCGGGCAGACACTTACATGATCGTCCGGTACTCTCTGGGCACACCATACAGCACCGGGTTTGCCGCTTTTGGGCGTCCAGAGCGGCCCCACTGGAATTATCTCAAAGATCCATACTTCCTTTGGGTCGGATACAGCCAGCATCTCTCCGCCATCATTAAATCCGTAGCCGTATTTTTCAGCTAATGAACCCATGATCTTTATGGCATCGCGGGCGGTTTTGGCTCTTTCCATTCCCAGTTGGGTAAGGGTTGTCAGATCGATAAGGGCTGAAGGTGTTGTGTTTCTCAATTTACTGCGGCAGCCGATAGTCGATTCTCCGATAGCCACCTGGTTTTCGTTCATATAACCGAACATCCCATGGATATAAGCACATGTATGTAAGACTTGAGGAATATCAGTTCCTGTATAGTCATCCTTGCATTTTTCCCATTTTAAGCCTTTAGAGGGCGGCCAGGTTACATATTGGGATATATGGTAGATCTTGCGTACGGAACCTGATTCATGGTCAGCTGCCGGAACAAAGCGGAAGGTCCAGTCACATATACCGCAGTCACATGTGTGGGTAGACATAACTGAGCCATCGACTGAGGCATCCTTACCAACGATTATAACTGTGCATCCTTCCGGATCGGCCGGGAATAAGTGATCATTTTGGGAGCATTCCGCCTGAGCATTTCCCAATGAGGTAAACAGGATAAAAGCAGCGCTAATAAAAAATAAGGCAATGAGTAATTTTTTAATCTTCATATTTCCCTCCTGATTTTAACAATTAATAAAAAATTATAGATACAAATGATACTTAGAAAATAGTGAATAGTAAATGAAAAATAGTAGAAAAATAAAATTTTACACTGAGGACGCGGAGGACACGGAAAAAACGAGAAAGCATTAGACACGGATTTACGCGGATAAAAGAATAATGTTGATTTATTTTCCCAATTCATTGGCAAAATAAATCAACCCTTCATCACTTCGCTTCGCGAAGTAAGTTTAAAGTAGGTTTACATTTTGTGCCCCCGGCACAAATTGGAAATAGCTTTTTCTTTTTTGGATGAAAGCCAAAAAAGAAAAAGCTTCTTATTCTTCTCCGCGTCTTAACCGTGTAAATCCGCGTCTAATGTTGCTTTTTTAATATCCAGGTTAATTAAAGTAAATATCTTTTTTATCTGCTTTTGCGGGATTGTGATAATAATATCCCACTCCGTTTTTAACTATTCCGGCATAGCGGGGTACGTTTTTTACCTTAATAGAACGGTCAGGAGATTTTCGCGAGAACTGGCGCAGCAATTCCAAAACAGCAGAGCAGTGCTGCCCGACCCGATTTTCCATAGGCCAGCCGGATTCATCATAAGGAACAAATAGTTTATCTTTTTTTGCCAGACCAAGTAAAAAGGGATCTTTTCCGTCCAATAAAAGTTTTACTGTCTTGGGTCCGGTAGGCTGGTCCAGGAAAGGCAGGGGGGCCTCCAGCAGGAAAGGCAGAGTGTCTGAAAAATCCCCGATCTCGCGGTGGGAAAGCCCCCTGAATCCGGAGGGGGAAGGTTCCACATGGTTATCAAAGCCTTCCCGTGCTTTTAACGTCAGGGAAGTCATAGTGGCGATGCGCATGGCTTTTTCAGGAGCTACTATACAGTTGGTTACCGGGAACATAGTCTCTGCCCCGTGGATATCTACGGCCATATCGACTTTTTCTGTTCTCATTAGCTCCATAGCCGCATAAGTGACCTTTTCCATAAGAGCGCCGTTCGGCCTTCCGGGCCAGGTCCGGTTTGTATTGCGGATATCCAGGAAGGAGAGCAGCTGCTTGTCAGGATAATGGACATAAACATCCGGGTCCGGCCACTGGTCCAAAGGAGATGCATCCCTGTTCCCCATCCTGAATTTTTTTGCTCCCCATGAGGTCTGGATCTCAAAATAAAGCGGATAGCCGTCTCCCGGGCGGGTATTGCGGCCGGCGCTGTTATTAAATTGGGGAATGATTATTAAAGTCCCTTTTTCTACTGCTGCGTTTTCCAGGAAGATCAGGGCGGCAAGAAGCGAAGCAGGTTCATTGGAATGGGTATTAGCTAAAATAAGCATCTTCCCCCCTGGTTCCTTCCCTTCCAGGAAAAAAACATGGGTGTCAGCCATTGTTCCTTTTAGCCCTGAACAGTAGTCACTGAGCATTGTGACTTTAGTTACGCCGGGACCGGCGGCCAAGGCCATATGGTAATGCCGGTGGTTATATAGCTGGATTCCAGCGGTAATTACTGCAGCAGCTACGATCAGGATCAGAATAACTTTAATTTTCCATTGCTTTGGCATTATCCTCTCCGGTTACTTAACCCGCAGTAATCTTAAAATAAGGGGGACCATAACCAACAAATAAAGCAGCATGTCATTGACGTTTTTTTTCTCTTTAATAAAATTCCAGATCAGCATCGCCAGGATATAGGCGCTGATAATGTAATAGATGATCATAATAAATGGCATAAATTACCTCTTTATTTCCATTACATACTCCACTTCACCAGAAAGTCCAGGCGTGCGCTGAAAATCACCATAAGGATTCCCACTACTGTGATAACCAGCCAGGGAAGCCAGGTGCTTTTTAGAAAGGCCCAGTAAGAGCCTTTATAATCAGAGACCATAATGCTAAGCCTGCCGATAAGAGCTGTAGGAGGAAGTCCGTCGCCCAAAGGCCAGAGCAGGCTGAGTCCGGCAATAGCGACAGTGGCATGGAGGCCGATAGAATCCAGGAACCAGACTAAAGGGATTCCAATGATAGCAGCTCCG
>CBFDDY010000231.1:0-4471 GCA_965603705.1 uncultured bacterium
CAAAGACCGGAATACCATAAACCTCAGAGCCGCCTTTTCCAGGGGTCACACCCCCTACAACATTGGTGCCGTAGTCTTTCATAAGCCGGGTACGGACTTTACCTTCCCGGCCGGTTATTCCCTGAACAACAACTCTTGATCCATCATCTACAAGAATTGACATCTGTCCCCTAATCCTTACTCCTTATCTTATCTCTATATTCCTTTAGCCCTGGAATGGGCAGATGAATAAATACTGCATCTTCTGCATGGAACCTACAAAAAACCTCACAAGCCAGACATTCCGTACATTTTCCTTTTTTTGCCTCTTCCTCTCCTATAGCCAGAACCGGTTTCCCATCCTCCAGTTTTAAAATTCCTGCCGAACAAGATTTTATACAGCCTTTATCCAAACAATTCAAACACTTATTATGGTCGATCCATACCTTTCCTGTGACAGTACTGAAAGCCTACTGCTCAGAAGGAATTTCCGGCTCTTTAATGGGAGCAACCGCATGAGAAGTATAATCATTCTCAGCTATAAACTCTTCCATCCGCCGGGCACAGAATTCAGGAGAATCATCCCGTCCGTATCCTTCGATCTTTCCGGGGATATCCTTTAGGTATTTTTCCAGTATCTCTACAGCCTCTTTTTCGAAATTTCCACCCAGTCGTATCACTGCCGGGATATTGATCTTTTCCTCAAGAAAAGCTTTAACCAGTCCCCGGGCGGAGTGAAACTGCTCCTGGCTGGCCACGCCGGAACCGGAAGCAAAATATCCCTTGATATTAGGCTGGGAAAGGATGACCTTTGCCGCCCGATATACCTTGGAAGCGGAAGGATTTCCGCTGGTATCGCAGTAATTGGCAAGTTTGAATCCCCGGCTCAGAACGGCATCCATTGACATCATAGAGCCGCCACCACCGGCCCCATTAAAACCTATGGCCTTTTTCTCCGCTGAAATATTTTCCTCCATCTGAAGGAAGTAAAAAGTTCCCCGGTAATCCTTTTCTTCTACATGGTAAGCAATCCGCTCCAATTCAGTCGGAGGGCGGTCAAACTCACGGGCAATATCTATCCCCAGTTCCGGGTGCCGGAACACAGCACAATCCCATCTTTGGTCAGGACCAGGGGGTTCATCTCGGCAGAGCGGGCGTCATAAGTGTGGGCGGTTTTATAGAGGCGAGTTAAAATTCTGGATAACTGGGTAAGCAGCTTACCTGATATACCGGTCTTCCGGATCATATTTCGGACTTCGTATTCTTTTAATCCTTTACTCACATCAATAGAGATCCGGGATATTTTCTCAGGATTTTTACGGGCAATTTCTTCAATCCCCGTGCCTCCTACGGAACTGAATATTAAAACAAGGCATTTGCCGGCATCATCAATGACCAGGCCGGCAAAATATTCGGCAGTTATATCCAGTTTTTCTTCGACCAGAATTTTCTCAACAATAAAGTTTTTTACCTGCATGCCCAATAAAGAAGCGGCTTTTTCTTTCGCTTCTTGAGGAGTATCGGCAAATTTGATCCCCCCCAATCCGGCTCTTCCTGTCACCCAGACCTGAATTTTCAGCACTACCGGTTTGCCGATCTTGGCAGCGATGCTCCGGGCTTCTTCCGGAGAAGAAGCAACTCCTCCTTCCGGAATACGGATCCCTGCTTCTTTCAGCAGCTTTTTACTTTGAAACTCATATATTCTGGCCACAGTATTTACCTTTGATCCAAGAATATATATTTAAACGCAAATCACCTCTTCAGTCAATACTAATTTCCCCTATTTTACCCATAACCTGACAATAGTGTCCTTATTTCTAAATTCAATGACATTCCCTTTAAATCTGGTTAAGTCCTGAATTATTTTATCCAGGTCATACCCTTCTCTTTTCATAAAGGCTTTCTCTTCCTCGGGGATGGCGCTAAAGGCAAGATCTGCCAGGGACCATGGAATGTTAAGTGAGAAAGAAACCACTCCCTCTTTTATTACCTCTATAGAAAAAATTGAAGCTTGCGGTTCGTATCTATTCCGGGGAAAATTGGTCAGAACCTCAGGATCGATCCTTAGGATAGCAAGTTTTGCCCGGTCCCTCAACTCACCATCACTTTCCTCTTTAAGAATCTTTTTCAAAACAGGCAGCGCTTTTTCCGCTCTCTTTTTATTGTCAACATAACTCAGTTTTACTGCGGCATAATAACGGATTACCCGATTTTTACTCTCCAGCTGCTTTTCGATTTCTTTAATTAAGGATATTTTGCCTTTTTCATACAAGCGAAAAGAAAGGTCAATAATGGCTACTTCTGATTCTTCAATCAGGCTTTTATTGGCGTCCTTATGAGCTGTATAACGTTTATAAACTTGGAGGGCTTCCAGCTCTTTTGCCCTCTGTTTTTCCAAACACTTCGCTTTATAATAAAGTGCCTGAGAATAGGAGGAGCTCTCTCTGAAATCTTCCAGGATCTTATCCAGGATAACTTCGGCTGCCTCCCACTTTTTATCAAAAACAAGGATTTTGGCTTCCTGGAAAAGTCTCTCTCCGGTCTGAACCGGTGCATAGGCCGGAAGCAGAGAAACGACCAAAAAAAACAGAATAATATTTATTGTATATTTTCTCACTTTAAACCTCGCTTTGTTCCAATTCTTTTTCAACCAGATTTATTTTAAGCAAAAGCTGCCTTTCTTCGATAAGATTCCGGATCCTCTCAATCTCAATCTCTGAAAGCTCGCTGCTCATCTGAGTCAATTCAAGGAAAAGCAATTCGATCTGATCACATATAGCCCTGGCTTTTGCCATCTGGTATTTATCCAGCTGCTGGTTGATATATCTTTTTTTAGAGAGCAGTTGGCCGGCTCTCTGAGATGTAATATCGCTCTGCCAAAAACCAGCAGCACCTTCCGGTGATGACTGCACAAAATCAAGGAGAAGATAGCGGCTTTTTGCCAGATAATCCAAGGTATCTTTGCGGGCCAGCTCGATATCCATATTCTCAATAAGACCGGCAGGGATATGCAGTCCGTCTTCTGTTGGAGGCAAAGGCCCTGAGAAACGGAAAAACATAAACATAAGGAGAGCACCCAGGATCACCCCGCTAAAAAGAGCAGCATAAACAGGTCTCATTCTGGGCTGCCACAGGAAAGCCCCTATCCTTGCTTTCCACTCCGATAAGTGAGCAGCACCAACTTCACTAAAAACCTTATCAGCTATCTTTTCCGGGAGCTTATCCCAATCGACCTTTTTCATAGCAGCATCAATACCGGCGTTAAAAGTATCAGCTCCATTAAGAACCTGTTTTATTTCAGCCAGTTCTTGGCGGCATTCCGGACAGTGCCTTAGATGGTAATTCAGCATTTTTTGCTTCTCATCCGGCAGTTCTCCATAAAGATACGCTGCCATTTCTTTTTGATGTTTTTTACAATTACTCATTGCCGCCCCCCATATACGGACTGATTAATTCCCTCAAATTCCGGACTGCTTTGTAATTAAGCGACTTTACCGTCCCGACTGCAATATCTAAAGTCTCTGCGATCTCAGCATATTTCAACTGGTTGTAATGTTTCATCACAAAAATCAGCCGCTGTTTTTCTGTAAGCTTTTTCAGGCATCGGGAAAATACGCTTTTAAGATCGGATGTTGGATAAACAGAATAATCTTTTACAGCAGCAATATTCATCTCACCAATATCCTTTTTTTTATCCAGCTCATTGTGTTTTTTATAATTTTTCCTGTAATGATCAATACATAGGTTTTTCGCTATCTTTAAAAGCCAGTTCTGGAAATCTTTTCCTTTCTGAAACATGTTCACTTTCTGATAGAGCCTTAAAAACGTCTCCTGAACAATATCCATAGCATCATCATGGTTGTGAAAAAAAGCATAAGCCAGCCGAAAGACCTTTTTTTGATAAAGTTCGGTTACAGCCATGAATGCCTCTCTGTCTCCCTGTTTGATCTTTTCAACAAGCGCATTGATATCTTCATTTTCAGATGTCTTTTTAGTTTCTGTCCCGGCTATCATCTTCTTTTATGCTCTATCTTATTATATAGTAATTATCCTAACATTTTATCATCATTCTTTCCTACGGAAGGATTACAAAAAAGGTTTACACCTGCAATTATCCTGACTTATTCACGAGTCAATGGTATAAGATTTCCCTCCAGGTAACATCATCGTCTTTTTCCATTTTTGAATAGAGATTAAGCGACCTTAAAGATTAAGCCTTTTTAAATTTGACTACTTATAGCACACTCACTTTATGATCCCCCATATGCAGGGACGTTTGCCGTACATTAGGAGGACAATCCGGCAGATCTTAGCTATAAGCCAGGTCATCAAGAGCTGTGTTTGAGACTCGAGAGGCGGCGGTCGTCCTCCTGGACTATTTCCTCCAGAAAGCAGAAGCGAAGAGTATGAGGACTGTATAGATCTCCAATCGGCCTGCCAACATAAAGAAGGTCAGGGCCCACTTACCGAACACCGGGATATGCGCGTAGTT
>CBFDDY010000232.1:0-4442 GCA_965603705.1 uncultured bacterium
GAATAAAAACCTTTCCTTTTTCTCCGATTCCTGCAATCTGGTCCTGAGCATAAAAACGGATATGATGCGGCCGGAGGTCATCAACCGGAATGGTTTGAAGAAGGTTGGGATTATCTTCGACTCTTTCATTAAGAATATTTTTAAATCTTTTCTCTTCTGGTTTGAAATTCCATTTCTTATGTCTGGAGAATACTCCTTTTTCCAACTCAAATCCGCTGTCAGCCAAAGAAATAGGTTCTGCTTTTATATTCAGAGTCTCCGCTTTTTTACTGAAGTCCCCTACTTTTATCATATTACCCCAGGTTCCTATTCTTCTCTTTTTAAAAAGTTCCTGAATCTCTTGCTTGTTTAGACGCTTGTTGATTGAATTATCAAGGTCACAAACTATTACTTTGCCCTCTTGATAGAAGTGGGTATCTTCAAGAGGGGGCTCTTCAAGAAATGAAAGGTGTGATTTTATGCTTTCTAAAGCTATTTCCCGCTCCTCCAGATTTTTTCTTCTTGTGGAAAAATTAGCTCTAAAATTCACGGCAACGTCAAGTTTTTCCCTGGAATGTAACAAGTCAATAATTCTCTGGAAATAGTACAGATCTCTGCAGCCGTCAATAATAATCAGTTTTTTATCAGAATTTATTTCAATGAATCTTGTCAGAAACTCCTCTGGATTATCATCTTTTTCAGAATGGGGATAATCCTGGTAATAGATAGGATCTATGTGTGTCTTCATCCATTTAATTCCAAGGATCTTATTAAATATTTTTTGGTCTTTTTTTCTATCTCTCATTAGATAGAGGATTTCTTTTGATTCCAGGTCTCCGAAGCTTTCTAAAATTGATTCACAAAAGTACGTTTTTCCTGTTCCCGAATCGCCATTAACAGCCATTATTGCTCTTCCCTGAGAATGTATTAAATAATGAAGGGTTTCTGAAAGTTCATAAAGTCCTCTCTGGGCAGGCTTTAGTCCGAGGATACTAATAGCTCCTACGTTATAAAGATATAATGTATGCAGAAATTCCGGCATGTCTATTTCTCTTAATGCGCTCACAGCTTCTTCAAATACTTGTTTGTTTTTGATTTTCAGCAGAGATAGAAGTGAAATCAAAATATCTGCACTTACTCCTCCATGTTTTTCTTTTTGGTTTTTTCCGATTTCTCCAAGAGCCCAGCTTAAATGGGTTTTAATCTTGGAAGAGCTATGATCTTTGTATTTAATTAAAGAGGGAAGTATATTTATTGACGCCAGACCAATTTTCCCCAGGCTTCGGATTGCTTCTCCTTTCTGTTCTTGCAGTAAAGACGGCTTTTTTGTTCCATCTGAATGCGTATAAATTATTTTATCAGGCCCTTCCAGAACTTTTTTTAGGGGTATAATCGCATCTTTTTCCTTTAAATTTCCCAGGGTGTAGATTATATTTTCTCTTATGTTTGTAAAATAAAGAGGAAATATTTTTAATGCTTCTAAGAGTGATTCAGTTGACCTGGGGTCCTGGAGTATACTTAGTATTACAGAAGCCCTGTAATGAATACCACTTGATATTTCTATGTTATTATCCTTAAGTAACTGTAGGCATGGTCTTAGAAGAGCAGGAGAGGTCTCAGATACTATTCCCATAGGGGGGTAAATTTTTTCTCCTATTAAAGAATAGATTTCTTCTTTTATTTCAGCCTCATCTGCCTGTTTTAGAAGTATATTGATATCGTCATTCAACTTTTCTTCCTCAGCTATCAAATCAGGAATAGAACCGATACCAGAAGGAGAGAGTTCTTTTATTTCAGCGTATAATTGGGAGATTAATTGTTTTTTTCCTATTGACAAACAGCTGATTAATAGTTTTTCAGAATTCAAAAACCTTTTTTCGTATTTTTGGATTTTCTTTTTCTCTGCCAAGTCCCAATCAGGAACAAACCGATTCATATTTTTGCGCAGGGCTTCGTATTTCAATATCCAGGCTAACACTTCTAAAATAATTAAAAAGGGATAAAATTTTTCTGGTCTTTTTGAAGATTTAAAGTAAATAATTATATCTTTTTCTATTTTTTGGGGGGACAAATTTGCAATCGATTTAAATGAATTTTTTATAATTGCTGTTTTAATTTTTAAGATAATCGGCCAGTTAGCCTGTTTTAAAAATAGTTTGATTATATTATCAAGAAGCGATTTTTTTTGTTTTTCATCCAGCTTCCAAAGCTGGAAAAGTATTTCGTTAACAGTGCAATGGATAAAATTTTCAGGATTTTCTCGCCATTTGCCTTTTGGATCTAAATAAACAATTTTTTTGGGATTAAATTCTTTGATGATTATGCTTGCTGCCAGAAATGTTGGGGTAAGATGAGGTTGATAGATAGAATTGTCTTTCATTTATCTAAGCCGGACTATTCATAAAAAATGTCGATATGTATTATACATCTTTTTTAATCAGTATTTTACATTGATTCCTATAGTAACTCAATTTAGCATTTCGTTTACAATATAATCTCTATTTATAATCGACATTTTTTACTCTACGAGCGAGCCGATCTTACCGCATCTACTTTGTTACAGGGTATTCGCGGTGAAGGACCACAGCTTCATACCCTGCGCCTCGTATCTACGGCAACCTCGACTCGTGAATAATCCAGGCTAAGAAAGTTATATTTTTATTTAGAGAACATCAAAGCTTCTTTATCTTCTTCTAAATTAGCAAGTTCACATCGGAAAAGCCAGCCATCCTGATAAGGTGATTTTTTTAGAAGGGAAAAATCTTTTTTTAACTTTTCATTGACTTCAAAAACTTTTCCAGTAGCTGGTGACCAAATACCATAATTAAAATCTGCATCATCTTTAATTTTGGCACACATTTCTCCCTGTGAGACATTGTCATTCTCTTTAGGAATCTGTAAGTTTGTTATTCTTCCCACTGTTTTTAAGAAATCATGTACAACTCCTACTCTGCCTTTGTTCTTTTCTTCAGGAAGCACCCAAGTGTGTCCAATAATGTAATAGACACCCTGCGGCATGGTTATGAAAGAAGGTTTTTTCCCAATTTTTTCATCTTTGCCTTTGAAACATCTGGCAACTAGGCTGCGTAATTGTTCCGGAGTGAATGGTTTTGGGAGGTAATCAAATGCACCTATTTTTACTGCTTGGACTGCGGTTTTAATGGTGGGATATCCTGTGATCATGATTACATTGATTTGAGGGAAATTTGCTTTTATTGATTTAAGAAGATCGATACCCCCTATTCCAGGCATCATCAAATCAGCAATAACCAGATTGTAGAGCTTTTCCTTGATTTTATCAAGAGCTTCTTCTCCGCTTAAAGCTCTTTCTACTTCATATTCTTCACTTTGGATAGCCCTGGCAATACTTTTACCTACATTGATTTCATCATCTACGATTAAAATATTTTTTTTATCCATTATAATATTTCTCCTTGTTTATCTAATGATAGGCAGAGCAACAGTAAAAGTGGTTCCTTGGCCGACTTTACTGCTTGCCTTTATCCTCCCCTGATGCTGCCGGATTATTCCATAAGTCACTGCCAGTCCCAGGCCACTGCCGCTCTCTTTAGTAGTGAAAAAGGGATCAAACAGTTTGTTTATATTTTCTTGAGGAATTCCTTTTCCTGTATCAGAGACTTCAATGATAACACTTTTTTTGTCTTCTGAAAAGCCGGTTGATAAAGAGAGCTTTCCTCCATCTGGCATGGCTTCTGCAGCATTAATCATCAGATTCCAAAGAACCTGTTTAGTTTTTCCAGTATCTATTTTAACATTTGGCAGATTCGGTTCTAACTCTTTTTTTACTTCGATGTTCTGGAATAAGAGCTGGTTCTCTAAAAGGGCAGAAGTGCTGGTAATAAGTTGATTTATATCTGCAGGCACCTTTTTTGGAAGACTCTGTCTGGAAAATTCTAATAAGCCCTTGACAATACTGGAGCATCTGGAAGTTTCTTCTGTTATTAGACTTAGACTTTCTTCTAAATAGGGGTCGTTATCTAATTTTTCGAGCATCAGATGAGAGTTGATGAGAATAGAAGTTAAGGGATTATTAATTTCATGAGCTATTCCTGCAGCCATTTTTCCAAGGGATGCTTGTTTTTCAGACTGGATAAGAGAATCCTGCATTTCTTTGAGTTTTTTAGTTCTTTCTTCTACTTGCTTTTCCAAAGTCTTGCCCCAGTGAATAAGCTTTTGATTAGCTTTTTTTAGGTCTTCGGTCATCTGGTTGAATGAGAAAGCAAGCTGCCCTATTTCATCTTTTAAGTTTATATTTACTTTATGGTTTAAATCACCTTTAGCAATTTCGTTGGTGGCTACAACTAATTTTTTGAGTGGATTAATAATAGCGGATGTGATAACAAAAAGTATTGCCAGAAGGATTACAACGCTTAGGACCACCATCCCGGTAAAAGTTCCCATTACCTTGTTTCTTAAATCAATATACGGCTTTTCCAGCATCC
>CBFDDY010000233.1:0-4429 GCA_965603705.1 uncultured bacterium
TTTTCCCTTTAACATATCGACATTTTTTATGAATAATTAAGGGTCGATATAAGGAGTTAAAAATGGATAAAGAGGATTTCAGAAAACATGGCCACCAGTTTGTAGACTGGGTAGTGGATTATTTAGATGAAGTAGGTAAATATCCAGTATGCTCTCCGCTTAAACCTGGAGAAGTTAAAAATATGTTGCCTGAAAGTATACCTCTCAAAGGCGAATCCATGGATAAGATCTTTACAGATTTCAAAGATATTGTTGTCCCAGGGATGACTCACTGGCAGCATCCTTCCTGGTTTGCTTATTTTCCTGCCAACAACAGTCCTCCCTCCATCCTGGCAGAGCTTCTTACAGCCGGGATGGGTGCGCAGTGTATGATCTGGAAGACATCCCCGGCTGCTGCTGAACTGGAAGAGGTTGTTATGGAATGGCTGCGTAAGATGCTGAGCCTTCCAGAGGATATGACCGGGGTTATCCAGGATACTGCTTCAACTGCATCTCTTACAGCTCTTATAACTGCCCGGGAAAAAGCCACTGATTTTACTTCCAATCTTAAAGGGCTAAAAAGGCCTCTGATTGTATATATATCTGAAGAAGCACACTCGAGTATTGAAAAAGGGGTAAAAATTGCAGGTTTTGGAAAGGAAAATATCCATTCTATTCCCACTGATGAAAATTTTGCCATGATTCCGGAAAAATTGGAAGAGGCTGTTTTGGCGGATAAGAAAAAGGGATTGCAGCCGGCTTGTGTAGTGGCCACAGTTGGAACGACATCGTCTTCTGCTATAGATCCAATTGAACCTATTGGAAAGATCTGCCGGTATTTTGATATCTGGCTACATGTTGATGCGGCCTATGCCGGTAGTGCGGCAATTCTGCCTGAAAAAAAATGGATGCTTAAAGGGGCAGAATATATGGATTCATTTGTCTTTAACCCGCATAAATGGATGTTGACTAATTTTGATTGCTCTGCCTATTTTGTAAAAGATCCGGCAGCTTTGATCCGGACATTTGAGGTCCATCCAGAATATTTAAAAACTGGAGTAGATGCCCAGGTGAAAAATTTCCGGGATTGGGGTATTCCACTGGGCCGGAGATTCCGGGCTCTTAAACTGTGGTTTGTGCTCAGGCATTACGGCCTGGAAGGTCTCCAAAATATTATCCGTGAGCATATACGGCTGGCTGGATTGTTTAAGAAATGGGTGGAAGGACATGAAACTTTTGAATTAATGGCTCCGGTGCCTTTAAGCCTGGTCTGTTTTCGTTTTAATGATGGAAGGAGTGAAGAGGCCTTGGATCGGCTGAACCGGGATTTCCTCGAAAGGTTAAACCAGACAGGAAAAGTGTTTCTGACCCAGACAACCTTAAGAGGGAAATATGTTCTGCGAATGGCTATCGACTCCCGAACAACCCGGGAACAGCATGTAAGGGAAGCCTGGGAGCTAATGAAAGAGATCGCCGGCCAATTAACCTGAATTATTCATAAAAATTGCCGCTGCTGTATTCATAAAATCAAAAACTAATTTTTCCAGCGGCACTTTTTACCTTACAGGCGAGCCGATCTCCCCGCATCTGCTTTGTTGCAGCGGATTCGCAGTGAATTATCACGGCTTCATCCCCTGCGCCTCGCATCTGCGGCAACCTCGACTCGTGAATAACCCAGGTTACTTTAATATAAGAGCGGTAAAAAAACTGGAGGGAATTCCAGAAAAATATTTTACCCTTGACATTATCCACATATGTTGTATATTAAATATTAGAGACTCTATATGTAGTATTTGGATGAAGATGCATTATATTTTTCTGCCACGAAAAGGGGGTGGGATAAATGATGGATGAGCATAGAAAGTTTATCAGGTTTAATTGCCTTCTTTCCGGGAAAGCAAGGTTACAGGACAGATCGATTGAAAATGCCAAAGTCATAAATTTTTCTCGAAGAGGATTACTGATGACTCTCCCCAATTCAAATGGCAGTCTAAAGGGAGGGGTAGAAGTGCGGCTTGATATTCCAGGGAGAATCCTTCCTGTTTATATTTCTGGAAAAATTATGTGGAACCAGAATGTTAACAACCATTGTGAGATCGGAGTAGAGATGGAACAGGCAGATAGGAACAATAAGAGCGAAATTATGGATTATGTCTATTCGGTGTGGCGCCGAAGAAAACAGAATGAAAAAAAAGGGCCCAATAAACTAGAAAGAAATCATTAAGAATATGGGGTCAAACCCCGATTTTTTTCGAGCCAGCCGAAACTGGCATCAGGTTTTTGGTCGCGGGTAATATAAGGTTTTATATCTAGGATAGGCGTGTTTTCAATTACGTCTATTCCTGCAACCTGCAGAATGTTATCCTTTTTCCCAAGCAGCTTGACAATAGTCATCCCTATTGCATTGGGGCGGTTTGGGCTACGGGTTGCAAAAACACCGCGCTGTTGATTATCAAAAGGAGGGTGAGCGAAAAGCTTGCCTCTTTCGGATTTATGAAAGTTAAATATTAGAATTAGATAAGAAAATCCTTCTATGTCCTTTAATCCCGCTTTAAATTCTGAGAAGATCTCCAGCTCGCCTTTGATTTTGTCAAAAGCACTAGAACCCCGGAATTTATTTTGGGGGATATCTTGTTTATTTTTGAAGGGCGAATGAACTACTCCGATCGGCTTAAATAGAATCTCCATAATTTTTGATTTGTGCTTATTTGCTTGTATATTCCAACCAGTCTTCATACTCAGGCTTTTTACCCCCTACTATTCCCATATAAATCTGATTGAGTTTATTTGTGACTGGTCCGGGTAAACCATTGCCTACTGTATATTTTTTTTCCGGGAAGTCAGCTTGGGAGCCGTCTGTAATTTGGACTATTGGAATTATTTCTACGGCAGTGCCAGAGAAAAAGAGTTCATCTGCCTGGAATAGATCTTCTTTAGTGATGGATTCGATTTTTGTGGGGATTCCCTGGTCTTCGGCTATTTTTAAAATACTTGTCCTGGTAATTCCTTCCAGAACAGATTCAGTTCTGTCATTTGTTTTAAGCACTCCGTCTTTGACCAAGAGGATATTTTCACCCGGGCCTTCTGCAACATTTCCTTCCAGATTGAGGAATACAGCTTCATCACAGCCTTTATCTCTTGCATATACGCCGCATATTGTTGATTGCACGTAGATTCCACCTAGTTTTGCTGCCATATCATACTGACTGTGATGAACCCGGCGCCAGGGGAGAATATACACGTGTACGCCTTGTGCAGATTTTTCGCCCAGATAAGATCCCCATTTCCAGGCACCGATTATAAGCTCTGCCGGACTGAATTTGGGAACAAGCCCTGGATTGCCGTAAGAGTAAAATAGTATAGGCCTGATATAAGCAGACTCAAGCTTATTTTTACGCAGTACAAGTTTTATTGCATCAATAATCTCTTCTTCGGTGTAAGGGACTTTCATATTTAACACACTGGCAGAGTGCATAAACCTATCTATATGTTTTTTCAGCTGGAATACGGCTGGGCCTTTAGGGGTACTGTAGGCCCGTATGCCCTCGAAAACTGAAGTGCCATAATGAAGTGCATGGGTCATACAGTGGATATTGGGTTTTGACCAGTTGTAAAATTTTCCCATAGACCAGTATTTTTTAGCTTTCGGAAAATGAGTGTTATCAAACATTTCAGCTCCTTTTACATTTTTTGATATCAAGACTCCAGAGTAAATTCCCAAGCGCACCATACGTCATCCGGATGAGGGTCAGGAGGACAGATAAGGCACTTTGTTTTTATCCTAGGGTCAATTGTTTTTGCAAACCCGCTGTATTCCACGATTCCTACAGATTTACAGGGAAAGTCAGGAAGGCCCTTCCTCTTTCTTGCTTCCTGTACCCGGCAGCGGTTCATACGAAAGACACAGTGTTTTTCACTTGCCTCGGTCACTTCCTGGATGTTGATGTGGGCGTAAAGCCTGAATTGAAGCGCCTGGATAAGAGCCGGAATCCCTCCTCCTGATTGTATATCCAGTCTCTTTGAAATTCTTTTAGCTTCTATAATTGTAAATTTCTCCCAGGCTTTTCTGTCCAATTCCATGGCGGTTTCAATGCCGAATTTATGTTCCACCGCCTGGAACCAGAGTCCATCATGGGCCAGCCAATTTTTCGAAGCATCGGTGAGTATTTCTATAAGCTCCTCTTTGGTCAGGTCTTTTATTTCTTTCATGATGTTGGGGATATAGGAAGGGATTGTCGTATTGTGTGAGTACTCTTTAGCTTTAAGAAGACGATACTCCAATCTTTATATGTTATCCAGGAAATCAAGCTATCCCCTTATATAATACGAAATTTTGGCAGGAAAAATCAAATATTTTTTTCAGAAGTAAAGATGGAAGATGAGCAGTTTTACATCATGCTCAGGATTTCAGTTTACAGCCTTCAGAACAATGTGCTGTTCGGGGCATAGT
>CBFDDY010000234.1:0-4429 GCA_965603705.1 uncultured bacterium
GTAAGCGGTTGGGACCTCAAGCATTGATATAGTAGAAGTCAGGGCGGCGATCAGGAGTAACGCGAAAAAAAGTATCCCGAAGAAATAACCACCGGGCATTTTGGAGATAATGATAGGGAAGACCTGGAACATCAAACCTGTGCTGACTTCGAATTCCGCTTTAAATTTATCAGGAGTCAATTGTAGAGTATTGAAAAGAGTCGGGAAAATGATGATACCTGCCAGGATGGCTATAAGAGTGGTAGATAAACAGACCCAACCGGCAGATGAGACAAGATTGTCTTTTTTTGAGATATAACTTCCGTATGTCATCATTGTCCCCATCCCCAGGCTGAGAGAAAAGAAAGCTTGGCCGATGGCGAAGAGGATAACTTTGAGATTGAAGTCAGAAAAATCCGGTTTGAGGTAAAATGACAGACCTGGGCCTGCACCTGGAAGGGTTAAGGCTCTTACAGCTAGTATAATAATAAGAATAAAGAGCACGGGCATGAGGATCTTTGACCAGCGTTCTATTCCTCCTTTCACTCCTTTTGAGATCACATAACTCGTTAGCCCGATTATTATGAATAAGCAGATCAAGACTTGCAAAGGGTTGGCTGCAAATTTTTCGAAGATGGCTGCAGAATTGTTCCAGCTGACTTGGCCGCGGAAGGCTCCAGTTATGGTTTTATAAAAATAGCCGGCGGCCCAGCCTGCGATGATCGAATAATAAGATAGGATAAATACCCCGGTTACAACGCCCATATATCCGACCAGTTTCCAGGGCGTATGAGGTTTTATAAATTTGAAGGCCCCTACCGGATTTTTTCGGGTATGGCGTCCGATTGTCAGTTCTGCCAGCATAACTGTAAATCCGATAAAAAAAACCGCCAATAGATAAGAAAAGACAAAGGCCGCTCCTCCGTTTAATCCTACAAACAGAGGAAAACGCCAGATGCTTCCCAGTCCAATTGCAGAGCCGGATGCTGCAAATATAAAAGCCATTTTAGAGCCCCAATTTCCACGGTCGCTTGATCCTGGGTTGTTCATTCTGCTATCCTTAGATGTCATGATTGTTCTCTTTTTGTAGTTCCATATTTTTTATCATAAATAGAAGAGATTCGTAAAGAATAATTTTTCTGCCATAAATTCGTTTAAAATCGCTGCAGGAATATGCGGATATCCATAACATTAGTGTGAGTGGGCCCGGTGAAGATCAACCCGCCCGCCTGCCTAAAAAAATTGTAGGCATCATTATTATTGAGAAATGTATCATATTCCAGGGAAAGTTTTTGTGCCTTAGCCGCTGTTTCAGGGGTGATCCAGGCTCCCGCAGCATCAGTCGGGCCGTCTATTCCGTCCGTACCTAAGCTGAGGATCAACCATTCATAGGTTTGCTTATTTTGGGACATTTCTCTGAGGGCTGCCAGAATAAATTCCTGATTCCGCCCCCCTTTACCCTTTCCCTTTACAGTTACTGTTAATTCACCTCCTGATAGAAGGCATGTTATTTGGGGAGCATATGACCGGCGTGGCCTGATATTAGGAAGCAAAGAAGTATATTTTTTTGCTGTTTCCCTGGCTTCTCCTTGGTCGGATGATGTAATGATCTGAGATTCATATCCCAAATCTATAGCTGTCTTCCTGGCAGCTCTTAAAGCCTTTTTATTGTCTCCGATAATAAAATTGAAGACTCGTGAAAATATTTCATCCTCCCTTTTTCGAGTATCTTTAAGCTGGCCATGGATTCCTTTTTCTATGACCCGGACTACAGAATCAGGTGTAGAATTCCATAAATGGTGTTTTTGTAATACCCGGTAGGCATCTTTATAGGACGAGTAGTCCCAATAGGTGGGCCCGGAAGCGATAGTGCCAAGGTCGTTATGGATAACATCTGAGATGATGAGACTGACTACAGTAGCTGGATAGGCAGCAGCAGCCAGTTTTCCTCCTTTGATATCAGAGATATGTTTACGAACTGTATTTAATGATCTTATATCAGCACCTGCTTTTAACAGTTTATCCGTTACAATCCTTTTTTCCTCCAGAGATATATCCTTGGAAGGAAGGCAGATTTGAGCTGATCCTCCTCCAGATATAAGCACGAACAAAAGATCCTTTTCATTTAGTTTTTTCGCTATATCAAGGATACTTACTGCTGCATGTAAACTCCTCTCGTCCGGAAGCGGATGAGAGGCGGGATAAGCTGTAATTGTTTTCAAGGCTATCTTAGTGCCGGGAAGATAGAGAAAAATTCCTCCTTTGATCTTACTCCCTGCTATATTTAAAAGGCTTGCTGCCATAAAAGGTGCAGCTTTGCCGATGGCGATTAAATAAATTTTCTCAAAAGTGTTTAGGTCAAAGCTTTGGTCCATTACTTTTAGTTTTTGACCATCAAGGGATATAGATTCCCGAATAAGCTTCTCCGGTTCAACCGCTTTAAGGGCAGCTTGATATATTTTCTGAGCATTTTGAAGCAAGTCTGGATTCGGCATCACGCTGAAATTTTATACATTTCACTTGGTTTTGTATACAATTAACCTGAATTATTCATGCCCTGCTATCTATGATGTATTCAATATTATTGTCAAATGTGTTAGAATGATATATGAGTTGAAATCGAGGCACGCCATGGCTGATGACTGGAAAGGGAAATTAATAAGTTATTTCGAAGAATCAAGAATTATTCAATCCAGTATAATGGAAACGCTGGATAATTTTAATCATTTCTGTGAATTTGTTGTAGAGCCTGCATTTGAGGCTTTGAGTGAAGAATTGCTGCAGTTTAAGATAAAAACTAAATTGATGAGAGTTAAAGGCAGATCGATTGCTATCCGGATAAATTTTGCTGGTTCCCGGATTGACAATTTTTATTATATTATATCTCTCCCCAAAAAATCTTTTGAGCTGAAATTATCGTTAAAAATAAAGGGGAGAAGGGATAAGAAGGGTCCCTACCAGGAAAAAGTTGAGCCTTTTATGAATGATGTTGAATATAGCGATATTCTGAACCTTGACCGAAATGACCTTATCCAAGATGCTATTGAGCATTACCGCGACTTCAATTTTGAAGCCATTGCCAGGGGATAGCTCTTATTCTGGATTATCCCCGAATTGATGGGTAATTCAGTTGGCATTTATAGTAAATAATGCAGGACGAAACAAGAAAGACATGTTATTCAGTTCCCTTTCTGGAGAAGATCCCCTTTATTTTACATGGTTTCGGGAGTCGGTATTTTAATGAACAATTGCCGCCTAAAAACATACAGAGTAAAAATCTTAAATATGTTTTTTTAGATCAGATACATTCAGATATTATTCATGCAGTGTCAGAGCTTCCGGATAAAAATTTAAAAGGAGATGCTTTGCTGACTGACTATCCAGGTATTTTATTGGGGGTTAGAACTGCCGATTGCCTGCCTGTGCTGCTGGTTGATAAAAAGAAAAAGGTGGTCGCTGCTGTCCATTGTGGGTGGAGAGGGACAAAAAAAAAGTTGGTTGAAAAAGCAGTTAAAGAGATGGCGGCTTTATATAAATGCGAAAGGTCTTCCCTGTTAGCAGCTTTAGGCCCATGTATAGAACAGGATTGTTATGAAGTGGGGGAGGAAGTCAGGGAAAGCTTTAATGCTGCCGGCATAAGGGATGATTTCTTTTTATCAAGTGCGGCAAAAAAGGGTAGGTACTATTTTGATTTAAAGCGAGCTAATCGTTATCAATTGCTTAAAGCAGGAGTGAAACCAGCAAATATTTTTTCAGTAGATCTCTGCACTTATTGTGAAGAAAGCCTGTTTTCCTACAGGAGAGACGGATTTAAGACAGGAAGGATGGTAAATTTTATAGGCTTGTTAGCCTGAATTATTCACACTAGCATGGACACAGGTAAGTCCCTACGAAAGACAGGGATTTCCCCCAGCGGGGAAATCAGGGTAGTTGATTTTTTGAATAATTTTTTATATCCTTACTTTGAGGGAAAAAATGAAAGAAAAATACTCAGAAATATCTATTCCGGAATTAAGTTTGTTTAAAAAAGGGAAAGTGAGGGATGTCTTTGATCTTAAGGACAAATTGCTTTTTGTAGCGTCAGACCGAATATCCGCCTTTGATTTTGTCCTTCCGTCACTGATTCCGGAAAAAGGTAAAATATTAACTCAGATATCAAAATTCTGGTTTGAATTTACATCATTGACTTGTCCTAATCATTTTGTGACTGATGATATTAATATATATCCAGAAACTCTGTGCAAGTATAAAGATAACTTGGATAAGAGGTCTATGCTGGTTAAAAAATCAGAAGTAGTCCCGATCGAATGTATAGTAAGGGGCTATCTGTCGGGTTCCGGGTGGAAGGATTATAAAGCTACCGGGAAAGTCTGCGGCGTAAAACTCCCGTCAGGGTTGAAGGAATCAGCCCAGTTGGAGGATGTTATTTTTACTCCTTCGACCAAGGCGG
>CBFDDY010000235.1:0-4371 GCA_965603705.1 uncultured bacterium
GCACAATGGATGCAGCTGTGATCCTTCACCGCAAATCCATTGTAACGAAGCAGATGAGGTAAGATCGGCTCGCCCGAAGGGTAAAAAGTGCCGATGATAAAATTAGATTTTGTTTTTTTTAAATACGGTATCGGCAATTTTTATGAATGATTCAGGATGATTAAGAAAGCCGTTAGCAAGGATGAGCGGGCATGGTTCTTCTCCTTTAAGGAGAAGAGAGCGAAGACTGTATCCGAGCGGATTTTCCACGCTGGGGAAAATACGCGTGTTTTCGTATCAACTGACCTGACTCTTGCTTAAGGCTTGGTCAATCCATCCCCTCGTATTCCAATCGCAGATCTTTTATCTTATGGAACTCCATATACCGGTAGATCTGTTCTTTGTGAGGTTGGATCTTCTCCTTGTAAACAGCATAGTATTCATCAGGTGTAGGAAGCTTTCCAGCTAGAGCTGTAATAGCTGCCAGCTCGGCTGAACCAAGGTAAACCTGAGCTCCATCACCCATACGGTCATCAAAATTACGAGTGGAGGTCGAAATAATGGTAGAACCAGGTCTTACTCTTGCTTGATTCCCCATACATAGGGAGCAACCAGGGATCTCAGTACGGGCCCCTATACTTGAATAGATCGAATAATATCCTTCCTTTTTTAACTGCGCTCTATCCATTTTAGTAGGAGGGGTAAGCCATACCCTGGTTTTCAAATACCCAGCGCCCTCAAATACTTTACCTGCAGCCCGGAAATGACCAATATTCGTCATACAGGATCCAATAAATATTTCATCAATTTTTTCTCCTGCTACTTCAGACAACAATTTAACATCATCCGGATCATTCGGACAGGCAAGGATAGGCTCCCTAATCTCTGCCAGGTCTATCTCGAGCACAGCAGCATATTCAGCATTTATATCCCTGCTCAACAGGGATGGATTTTCTATCCATTTCTCACATGCTGCTATTCTGTATTTTAGAGTATCCCCATCCTTAATCCCATCACTGATCATTTTCTTCATCAAAGCTACATTACTTTTGAGGAAATTAGTTATACTGGTTATACTCAGGGCAATTGTCCCTCCGGCAGCTGACCTCTCTGCAGTTGCATCTGTTAATTCATAAGCCTGATCGACTGTTATCTCAGGCAATCCTTCCATCTCTACAATTCGCCCGTTGAAAATATTCTTCTTCCCTTCTTTTTCTACAGTCAAGAGTCCTTGTTTAATGGCAAAATATGGAATAGCATTGACTGCATCCCTCAGGGTGATCCCAGGATTAAATTCCCCTTTGAATTTCACCAATACAGATTCCGGCATGTCAAGCGGCATAAATCCTAACGCTCCTGCAAAAGCAACCAAGCCAGAACCGGCAGGAAAACTCAACCCAATAGGAAAGCGAGTATGAGAATCACCTGCAGTACCCATAGTATCCGGCAGTAACAACCGGTTCAACCATGAATGGATCACACCATCTCCCGGCCTCAGGGCAACTCCTTTTCTATCTACAACAAATTTGGCCAGAGAGCTGTGCATCTCAACATCAGTTAATTTTGGATACGCAGCTGTATGGCAAAAAGACTGCATGAAGAGACCGGCTTGAAATTCGAGACAAGCCAGTTCTTTTAATTCATCCGCTGTCATGGGCCCAGTTGTATCTTGAGAACCAACTGTAGTCATTTTAGGCTCACAGGCTGTGCCAGGAAGAATTCCATTTTTTCCACAGGCTCTCCCCGCAATCTTCTGAGCCAGTGAATATCCTTGTTTTTCCTTGGACACAGGATTTGTTATGAATTCAAAAAAATCAGCCTCAGGCAAGCCAAGTACATCTCTGGCCCGGTTAGTTAAAGTGCGCCCGACTATCAAGAATAGCCTTCCCCCTGCTCTGTATTCATTCATAATAGTCGCAGGTTTTAATTCAAATTCTGTAAGAATATCTCCTTTTTCATTGGTAATGATCCTTTCATTTATATTCAGCTTGATCAAATCATCGGTTTTCATCGCAGACACATCACACATAATCGGAAGTCCGCCTGAGTCCTCGACTGTGTTAAAAAATATAGGCGCGATCAAACTTCCTAAAACAATACCTTCCCTCCTTTTATTCGGAATAAATGGGATGTCCTCTCCTATATGCCAAAGCACTGAATTAGTAGCAGATTTTCTAGAAGAGCCTGTTCCGACAACATCTCCCACAAAAACGACTTTATGCCCATCATCCCGGAATTCTTTAATAGTCTCCTTACCTTTAGGAAAGCTTGTCCCTCCCATAGAAATTGCATGTAAAGGAATATCCGGGCGGCTCCAGGCATGTTTTGCCGGAGAAAAATCATCCGTATTGATCTCTCCCTTAACCTTATATACTTTAAGCACCATTTCCTCTGGAAATTCAGGGCGTGTTAAAAACCACTCTCCCTCTGCCCATGATGTCAGGATTGTACTGGCATGTTCATTTTCTCTCGCTTTTTCAACAATTTTATCAAAAGCACTGTAAACCAGAATTGTATCCTTAAGCGCATTCACAGCGTCAGAAGCAAGTTCATCACATTCTAAAAATAATATTAAAGGCTCAATATTATAGCCACCCAACATTGTTCCTAACAATTTCACAGCATGTTTTTTTGATATCACCGGAGAAGAAATTACTCCTTTAGCTATATCATCCAGCCAGGCTGCTTTAACTTTCGCGGCTGGGTCAACTCCCGGAGCCACCCTATTCTCAATCAGGTGCAACAATATTTTTTCATTTCCTTCAGGAGGTTCTTCTAACAGCTTGCATACTCTTTGAGTTGTATCAGGATTTAAAGGCAAAGGAGGTATTCCCAGCTTTTTTCTCTCTTCTTCATGTTTAAAATATTCTTCTAACATAATTTCTCCATATTTATAATTACTTAATTTTAAAATAATATTATAGTCTCTTTGCTAAGTAAATGGGAAACAGTAAATTAAGAATTGAAAGTTGATTTTAATCAGAAAAAAGGATAAACTTCTTTCCTTAATATTTATAGGGAGGCATAAATATGGATAATAAACCTGTAACAAACGCTAAAGAACACTTTGGCAATATAGTTGAAGAACAACTTAAACGAGTTGAAGAGATGAAAAAATCCCAGGAATGGGTCGATTACACTAAAGTTAAACCTATTAAAATCGGGATTCTAGGTGGGGATGGAATCGGCCCCTTTATCGCTGAAGAAGCTAAAAAGATATTAGTCTTTCTCCTGAAGGAAGATATAGAAAGCGGTAAAATCGAAATCAGAGATATCGAAGGACTAACAATTGAAAACCGTTCAGAACAAATGAAATCTATCCCGGATGATATTTTGGAAGAAATCAAGCAGTGCCATGTGACTCTTAAAGGCCCGACTACTACTCCCAGAAAAGGCGATCCCTGGCCAAATATTGAAAGCTGCAATGTTTCCATGCGGCGTTACTTGGACCTTTTTGCCAATGTTAGACCTGTCCGTGTACCTAAGCAAGGCATTGACTGGATGTTCTTTCGGGAAAACACCGAAGGTGCTTATATTATGGGAAGCAAGGGGATCAACGTAACTGATGACCTTGCTGTTGATTTTAAAGTTATCACAAAACAAGGGGCTGAGAGGATTACCCGCCTTGCCTTTGAATATGCAAAAAAGAACAACATCAATAAAGTCACTATTGTTACTAAAGCAAATGTTGTTAAGACTTCGGATGGTTTATTTCTGGATACTGGCTACCGGATCGCTAAGGAATACCCGGAAATCGAATGTGATGACTGGTATATAGACATAATGACTGCGAAACTTATAGATCCAAAACGCAGAACCCAGTTTAAAGTCATGGTCCTTCCAAATCTATACGGAGATATCCTTACTGATGAAGCTGCTGAATTTCAAGGCGGAGTCGGAACTGCAGGCAGTGCCAATATTGGCAAGCGCTATGCCATGTTTGAAGCTATTCATGGCTCAGCACCCCGTATGGTAAAAGAAGGCCGCGCAAAATTTGCTGATCCATGCAGTATGATAAAAGGCGCATCCCTACTTATAGACCACATCGGTTACCCGGAAAGAGCAAAAAAACTTGAAATGGCAATGGATATCTGCGGAAACTACGAGAAAAAAATGGTTATGACAGGACGAGATACAGGTTGCACAGGGGCAGAATATGCAGAATATCTCATGGAAACTATCCTCGACCCTAAGCTGGAGGAACGCTGGAAAAAATTCACTGAGTAAACTTGATATTATTGCCTTTAGAATAAGAGGAATACCTTTTATTCTTAGTAATATTAAAAAATATTTTAGGAGGAACTAAAATGAGTAAGATTTCAGTAATCGGAGCCGGTCATGTCGGTGAAACAACAGCTTTTAAAATCGCCGAAAAAGAACTGGCCAATGAAG
>CBFDDY010000236.1:0-4365 GCA_965603705.1 uncultured bacterium
CCTCCTTGACAAATACTTGTAAACCTGGATTATTCACGAGTCGAGGTTGCTGCAGATGCAAGGCGCAGGGTATGAAGCTGTGGTCCTTCACCGCAAGTGCCCTGTAACGAAGCAGATGCAGTGAGATTATCTCGCTCGAAGAGTAAAAAATGTCGATTACAAATAGAGATTATATTGTGAACGAAATGTTAAATTGAGTTACCATAGGAATCAATGTAACATACTGATTAAAAAAGATGTATAATATATATTGACATTTTTCATGAATAGTCCAGGCAAAAAAGGATTTACTGAAGTGTCGGAAATGAGAAATAACAAGATAATTCAAGCTCTAGCCATTCTGGCATTTATATTAGCCTTCCCTTGCTGCGGTCAGGATAAAATTAGTTCTCCCGAATATTCCGGCAAAGCTACCAGGATAATCTGCGCCTCCCCCTCTATTACCGAAATTGTTTTCACGCTTGGCCTGGGGGAAAAGGTGGTCGGAGTAAGTGACTTCAGTGTTTATCCCCCTGAAGTTCAAAAAAAAGATAAAATCGGAGGGCTTTTTAATCCCAACCGGGAGAAGATAATCACACTTCAACCTGACCTCCTTATCGCCCAGGGAAGCCACCGGCCCCTAGCTAAACTTTGCCATGCATACGGAATTCGATTTCTATCCGTTAAGCTAGATACTCTCGCTGATATCTTTAAGGCGATCTCATTTATCGGACAGGAACTTCAAGCTGAAGAAAATGCTGATATTCTGGTAAAAAACATCCAAAAAGAGCTTGAAAAGATCAGAGAGAAAACTAAAAAACTACCTCCCCGGAAAGTGTTTTTGTCACTGGGACACACACCCGGAGATTTGACGGGACTTATGACAACAAGCTCCGGGACCTTTATCCACGAACTGGTCGGAATCGCCGGGGGTGAAAACATTTTTAAAGACGCAATCGGCCTTTACCCCCACATCTCTAAAGAAGCTCTGCTAATACGGCAGCCTGAAATAATTATCGAAGTATTTCCTGAGGGAATATCAGCTGGGAACCGGGATCTTTTACGCAATGACTGGGAACGCTTGGCTATTCTCCCTGCTGTTAAAGGCGGCCACATCCATTTTCTTACCGAAGATTATCTCCTGATTCCCGGAGTCCGTATTGTTCGAATCGTAAAAAAATTTGCAGAAATAATCCATCCTGAGATAAACTATTAAAAAATGCTTGAACTCAGAAATATTATCCATCGTTTTCCGGAATCATCCTGGGAGCTGAATATCGATAGATTTTCCGTTTCCCCCGGGGAGGTTCAGGGAATAATCGGACCCAATGGCTCCGGTAAAAGCACCTTGCTGCGTATCTCAGCCGGCATTCTGGACCCGATTGCAGGAAAGGTTAATCTAAGCGGAAATGAACTAAAAAAATTAAACCGGCCTATAATCGCCCGTCAGGTCGGATACCTGCCACAAGAACTTTCCAGCGAATATGACTTTACCGTAGAAGAATTGGTTCGTATGGGCCGTTACCCTCACACCAAAGGATTGGGGATTCTAAACTCAACCGATATTACTGTTGTTCAGCAAAGCCTTGCGTTTACAGGGCTGGAAGACTTGAAAAAACGCCGTCTATCCCAATTGTCTGGCGGTGAAAAAAAGAGAGCATTTCTCGCTTCCGTACTAAGTCAAAAACCGAAAATTCTGCTTTTGGATGAACCCGCCAGTGCTCTTGATCTCCACCGCCAAGTTCATTTTTTCCGCCTCTTGAGGAAACTAGCAAAAGGAAAGATCGGCGTGGCTGTAGTCACCCATGATATTAATTTTGCCTCTCTTTTTTGTGACAATCTTCTTTTATTAGAAGAAGGACACTGCCTTGCCCATGGCCCTCCGGAAAAGGTTCTCTCCCGTGGAACAATTCAAAAAATTTATGGAAAGGATGTATTCTTAGGCAAGCACCCAGAGACTGGCCGGCCAACATTACTGCCGGCTTTAACAGATGAAAAATCATGAAAATTAAAACTATCATTCTCTTTGGTATGTTTTTTTTAGCAGTAGCAGCTATTACTCCCTGGATAGGCTCTGAAACTATTAGAGGAGAAGAAGTCTGGAACTTTTTCCTAGGAGCACACAATCCCCAAAGCGACATTTTCTGGTTTCAGCGCGTACCGCGTGTCCTTCTCGCCCTCCTTGCCGGGGGAACCCTGGCTTTAGTGGGAGCATGTTTTCAGGTACTTTTCCGCAATCCTCTGGTTGAACCATATACACTCGGTATTTCCGGCGGTTCAGCTCTGGGCGCATTTTTGGCTATCTCCATCCCTTCTCTTTGGCACGTCTGGGGGCCTTTCAGTTCTGTCCAGCTCCTTGCTGTTGCCGGAGCATCTGCCAGTCTGGGACTGATCTACAGCCTGTCCCGCCGTCAACAAGGTATATCCATATACACATTACTACTGGCAGGCATCACTGTCAGCATAATCTGCGGAGGCGGCATTTTGCTGCTTACTTATATCTCCACTCCCAATGCACTGGTTGTTTTTCAACGCTGGATGATGGGTGGAGTAGACATTGTAGGATATAAAGAACTGGCGGCTCTCCTTCCTCTGCTCTTTCCCGGGTTTTTCCTCCTGCTTATCCATGCCAATGACCTCAACCATATCGCTCTGGGTGAAGAGATGGCCTTGGGGCACGGAGTCCCGGTGAAAAAAGTGCAGAGAAATATTTTTATCGGCGGCGGCCTGGCCACAGCAGCAGTTGTTTCCCTGGTCGGCCCTATCGGCTTTATCGGACTTATTATTCCCCACAGCGTGCGGCGGCTTGTTGGCTTTGACCAGAGGACTGTTCTTCCCTGTTCCTTCCTGCTTGGTGGGGCAGTCCTTACTTTATGTGACTGCGTGGCAAGAACCGTAATAGCACCAACTGAACTGCCAGTAGGCATTATCACCGCAATTATCGGCGGCCCTCTATTTATTTATCTTCTAGTCTCCAGACAGTGGAAATGAGAGATTATGCAAAATCAACATTTCGATGTAATAATAGCGGGAGGAGGTATTATGGGATGCTCCACTGCCTATTACCTCATCCGCAACAATCCTGAACTCAAAGTAGTTGTGATTGAAATGGACCCGATTTATTCCAAAGCCTCCACTGCTTTATCCATGGCAAATATCCGCATCCAGTTCAGCCTGGAAAAAAATATCCGCATCTCACAATATGCCTTTCAAGTACTGAAACATTTTAAAGAAGACATGTCCGTAAAAGGAGAAAAACCTGACCTTGATTTTCATCAAGAGGGAAATCTTTTTCTAACAGGTGAATCAGGACGTAATGCTGCCGAAGAAGCACTACTTCTCCAAAAAAAACTGGGTTGTGATGTAGAGCAGTTGAGTGCGGAAAAGATCAAGTCAAAATATCCTCTTTATGAACCATCCCCTTATGCCAGCGGCTCATTCAGTCCAAAGGATGGCCATATTGACGCTTATGCTTTTCTTATGGGATACCGGCGCAAAGCAAGAGCCTTGGGCGTTAAGTTTATAAACGACAAAGTTATTAGCCTGGATAAATCATACGCTCAGATTACCGGAGCACACCTTGAATCCGGACATAAATTAAGTGCCGGATGCGTAGTAAACTGCGCAGGAGCCTGGGGGTCTCAAGTAGCAGCAAGCGCCGGGATCAATCTCCCGGTTACAGCTATAAAACGCCAGGTTTTTGTGCTGGAGCCAGAAGTAAAGCCTGACACACCTCTTCCCCTGACTATCCTGCCCTCTGGACTCTATTTCCGCTCTGAGACAGGCGGAAAAATTATTCTTGGGAAATCCTTAGACGATGACCTTACTGGTTTTAATTTTTCCTGGGACAGACAGCGCTTTATTGAACTGCTATGGCCTGAACTTGCTGAATTTGTTCCTTCCTTTAACAGTCTCAGGCTGTTACGGGGGTGGGCAGGGCTTTACGCCGTCAACACTTTTGACGGCAATGCCATTCTGGGTGAATGGCCGGAATTAAGAGGTTTATTCCTGGCCAACGGTTTTTCAGGACACGGATTGCAACAGGCTCCAGCAGCAGGGCGGTACATATCAGAGCTTATAACAGGAAAAACACCTGAACTCGACCTATCCACATTCAGCCCCAAGCGCATCCTGGAAAATCTCCCCCTTACAGAAACCGGCCTCGTCTGACAAGGGGTCAAGTCTTCATATTCCACTTGACATGCGCTGCTTTGAGTGTCATCATGCTTTTGTTTTTAGCCAGGTTAAAAGTGCAGGGAAGCCCGTGAGAATCGGGCGCAGCCCCCGCTACTGTGATCGGGTACAAATTCCGGCAGGATCCACTGTTTTCCAAATGAAAACGGGAAGGGCCGGAAAGCGGATGAACCGAAAGTCAGGAAACCTCCT
>CBFDDY010000237.1:0-4344 GCA_965603705.1 uncultured bacterium
CCTAACGCATGAGGGCATAAAAAAAATCCTTCTAATGCTGGCAGCAGATCAGGAACAGCATGCCCAGGCTTTCTCCGCCATGAAAAAAAAAGCAGCCTCTCCCTCCATCAAAACTCAAGCATTTAAATCAGCCAAAAAAATTTTTACAGACATGCAGAATAAACAAGATACATTTAGCTGCGACATAGATCAGCTTCATTTATATGAAGAAGCAAAAAAAGAAATAGAAAAAAAGGCACAGTTTTATGGGGATATACTGAAGGCAATGAGTTCAGACGAAAATAAAACTCTGCTCACTAAGATAATTAAAGAGGAAGAAAAACAGATCTTGTTCCTGGATAACATCATTCAGATGGTGAACCGCCCTAACACCTGGATCGAAGATGCAGAATTTAACCATTTGGACGAATATTGACCTGTACGCAACTAAATACAGCATGGCTGGTTTAGAAATAATGAAAGGTAAATCTCTTTAAAAATGGTATTTCATGAGGTTGACTTCAGCAATAGCTTATTGTATAAGCTATTATCTGAGCTAGCGATGACAGGGAGAAATGCAAAATCGGATCGTTGGCAAACAAGCAAAACAACCACAATCAACTATGATTGAGATTTCCACTCAGTCTATCAAACTTTCAAAAGGAGCGGCATATGATAAAAATTGAAAAATTGACTAAATATTATGGTGAGCTTTGTGCTGTTGATCATGTTGATTTTGAAATTATAAAAGGCGAAATATTGGGTTTACTCGGCCCCAATGGAGCCGGTAAAACCACCATCTATCGCATTCTCACAGGATATTTGCACCCATCATCCGGTACCATCAAAGTCAAAGATTATAAGATTCATGATCACCTCATCGAGATCAAAAAACTGATTGGCTACCTTCCCGAGGCTGCTCCCATCTATCACGAAATGTTGGTTTTCGATTATCTGGATTTCATAGCTGACATCAGAGGGGTTCCTAAAAACCTAAAACTTCCCCGTATACGGGAGCTGGCTGATCTCTGCAGTCTTAATGAGGTCATGCACAATACCATAGATGAACTTTCCAAAGGATACCGCCAACGGGTGGGGATTGCCCATGCCTTAATGGGTGATCCTGAAATCCTGGTATTAGATGAACCGACCTCCGGCTTGGATCCCAACCAGATCGCCGAAACCCGCGAGATCATCCGCAGGATCGGGAAAGAGAAAACCATCATATTTTCAACCCATATTTTGAGTGAAGCCGAAGCCACGTGTGACCGAGTAGTAATAATTAATCAAGGTAAGATCGTAGCAGATAACACCATCGATAATCTCAGGAAAGATCTAAAAGAGAACTCCTTTGAAGATATATTTCGCAAACTTACCAAGGGAAATTAAAAAATGGAAAATATAAAAACAATATTTAAAAAGGAATACAAAGCTTACTTCTTGTCCCCTATTGCTTATATCGTGATTTCGGTATTTCTGGCAATTATCGGGTGGCTGTTTTTCTCCACTTTTTTCCTGGATCGTCAAGCAAGTTTGACACGTTTTTTCTCTCTGCTGCCCGTCACCTTTGCTTTTATTATCCCGGCGATTACCATGCGCTTGTTCTCAGAGGAAATCAATATTGCCTCATATGAAATCCTGCTGACACTTCCGTTAAGTTTTCGAGATATCATAATAGGAAAATTTCTTGCAGCAGTAGCTTTTATCGGAGTTATGCTGGCTCCTACCCTGGTCTATGCCATCTCCATCTCCTTTCTGGGGGATCTTGATTGGGGCCCGGTCCTGGGAGGATATATTGGCGCCATCTTCCTAGGTGCAACTTTCAGCGCTATCGGATTGCTGGCTTCATCCATAACCCGCAACCAGGTTGTTGCCTTTATCATTGGAATGGCCGTCTGCTTCACCCTTACCCTCCTTATGGATTTCATTTTATTTTTTCTTCCTAACGCATTTGTCGGGTTCTTCCAATTTCTCAGTGCTAACCATCACTTTCAGAACATCGCCAGAGGCATGGTTGATTCCCGTGATATCTTATATTTTCTATCTGTGTCTTTTATTACCCTTTATGGGACAAATCTTATTATGCAGGAAAAAAAGTGAGGAGTCAGAAAATGGGAAAAAAAATCACAATGGCAAAATATTATAAATTCGCTCTCTATTTTTTAATTGTAATTTTGATCAACTTTGTCAGTCTCAAACTGTTTTTTCGAATTGATCTGACCGTCAACAACCTTTATTCATTATCCAAAGCCAGCAAGCAGGCGGTAGCCACATTGAAGGAGCCTCTCACAATCAATGTGTTTTTCTCGAAAAACTTACCTGCGCCTTACAATAATATAGAAAAATATCTTAACGACTTACTGGAAGAGTATGGCATACACGGCAAGAATTATTTTAACTACCGTTTCTATGATGTCAGTGCCAAGGAAGGAGATCTGAGTGAAAAGGCTGAAGAGAACAGAAATCGCGCTCAGGAATACGGTATTTACCCTGTCAATGTGCAGAGAATCGAGCAGGATGAGGCTAAAGTCCAGAGAGCTTATATGGGAATGGTCTTCATTCATGGTGATATTATCGAAAAACTGCCTGCCATAACATCTACCGAAGGACTGGAATACAAGATCACCAGTACTATTCAAAAAATGAACAATAAGATCTCAGCTCTCTTGAATCTTCCGGAAAAAATCAAAGTGAAGCTTATCCAATCATCCTCTCTCTCTCAGATCTCCCAGGAGATAAACCTAGAGGGATTGGGAGATTTAAAAAACAAAATCGCAGCGGTAGTAGACACCCTGAACAGTAAAACCTATGACCGCCTGGAATTAATATCCATAGATCCCTCGCAGACAGCTCTCAATGAAACCGATCAGGCTAAATATCAGAAATTTGGGCTACAGTGGCCGGAATTGAAAAAGCCGGATGGGACTGTTATTCCTGCAGGCCTTGGCATTTTGGCCTTGGGGGTTGAATATGGGGATAAATCCCTGGAAAAAAGACTCTTAAGCCAGAGTTTGGGCTTAACCGACCGGGGGTTGCAGGAGCAATTTCAAATTCTAACAATGGAGCAGGTCACGGCTTTTATCGAAGAAAATGTTGATAATCTGATCAATATTCATGAGGAGATCGGATACCTTTCATCCCAGGGGACTCTCCCCCTTTCTCCCCAGCTCCCTCCTCAGCTACAGATGATGCAGCCGCAAACAGGAAACCTTACTCGATTTAACACTCTGCTGAGTAATCAGTACAGTATAACTCAGATAGACATGGGCACCGATGAAATTTCAGATAGTATAGATACCCTCATTATTGGAGGCCCCAAGGAAAATTTCTCTGATTGGGAACTTTATCAGATCGACCAATTTCTAATGAAAGGCAAAGCCCTCGCTATCTTTCTGGAAGCTTTCAATGAAATTCAACCTCAGGGACAGCAGCAGATGTATGGTAGGCAGCAGCCTGTTTATATTCCGGTGAATACCGGTCTGGAAAAATTATTGCAACATTATGGTGCCAGTATAAAAAAATCCTATGTGATGGATGAAAGCTGCTTCACAAATACCGACCGCAGTAGCGGACAAACTCCGATTTATTTTGCACCGATCATTAAAAATGAAAATATTAACCATAAGCTGAATTTCCTGCAAAATATTAAGGAAATGATAATGATCAAAATCTCCCCAGTAGAAATCGACACGGAAACACTGGAAGTCAATCATATAAAAGCCAGTCCTTTATTTTCTTCTTCTAATGCATCCTGGGAGATGTCAGGCCGTATCGATCTGAATCCCTATATGATCCGGCCCCCTATGAATGAAGAAGAAAAAAGGAGCCATCCCTTAGCCTATATTTTGGAAGGGGAATTCCCCAGCTACTTCGCTGATAAACCTATCCCGGAAAAACCCATAGAGGAGCCGGAGAAAAGCGATGAAGAGGACGAAGGTGAGCAAGCTCCTGAATCCGAAGAAAAACCCGCAGTTCCGGAAACTAAGATAAAAAGTGAAAAAGGAACTCTTACCAAAGGAAGGCCGGGAAAAATCCTACTGATAGGAACCGCAGAGATTTTAAAAGATAATGTGCTGGACGAGGTGGGCAACTCACCCAATGCTGTTTTTCTTATGAATAGTATTGATTATCTAAATAACCGAGCGGACATCGCTGTCATGCGCAGTAAAAATCAACGATTCAATCCTCTTAAAGACACCAAACCTATCACCCGAACTATAGTAAAAATCCTCAATATTACCGGACTTCCCGCACTATTTATTCTTTGCGGCTTTTTTATCTGGTTTCGTCGGAAGGCCAGACGCAAATTCATTCAAACCCTTTTTCTACAGAAAACCACAACCTTGGAGGAAAAGCCATGAAAAT
>CBFDDY010000238.1:0-4292 GCA_965603705.1 uncultured bacterium
TGCATCAGTTTTGCCGGATCGGTAAATATGCCTTTACCGGGGGATATTCTGTTATCACCCAGGATGTCCTGCCCTTCTGCAGAGTTGCAGGCAGTCGTCCGCCCCTTTTTTACGGTCTTAATGCGATCGGCCTGCGCCGGCAGGGATTCTCCAGAGAAAGAATCAGAGCAGTAAAAGGGATGTTTAAACTCATATTTTATTCTGAACTGAATATTACCCAGGCAGCAGATAAAATCTTAAGAGAATATCCTCAGGGGAAGGACAGAGATGAGATTATTCAATTTATTAAATCTTCTAAAAGAGGGATTATTAAGAAGGTATCTGAAGATTGAATAAAAACATGGGGGTGATCGCCGGCTCAGGCGAATTCAGCCTTCTTGCCTGTAAGCAAGCTCGAAAACAAGGGTATAGGTGTATTACAGCAGGAATCGAGGGTCAAGCTGATTCTAAGCTTAAAAATGTTTCTGATGTTTTTGCCTGGTTTGATATCAGCAATCTTTTAGATGTGGTGCCGTTTTTTAAAAAAAGCGGAGTAACAAAAGTTGTGTTTGCGGGGAAAATTGACCATTTGCTGATTATGAAACCTAAAAAACTCAGTCGCTCTGTTTTAGGTCTTCTGGCTAGGGGAAAGGACCGGAGTCCATCTGCAATATTAAAAACTGCGATTGATTATCTTGCCGGCCATGGAATAGAGGTGATAGATACGACAACATTTATTACTACAGCTGTCTGTGCTCCCGGGGTCCTTAGTAAAAAAAGACCGAGTCGTGCAATCATGGATAATATAGAGTTCGGTTGGGACATTGCCAGAAAAACTGCTGACCTGGATATAGGTCAAACAGTTATTGTTAAGAATAAAGCCATTGTCGCAATAGAGGGGATAGAAGGAACAGATAAAGCCATCAGGCGAAGCAGAGATCTGGCCGGGAAAAATACGGTTGTGGTTAAGGTCTGCCGCACTATTCAAGATACCAGGATTGATTTGCCCGCAATCGGATTAGAAACTATTAAAAGTTTGGTTAGTTCAGAATGTGCTGCGCTTTGTTTTGAGGCCGAGAAAATGCCTTTTTTTCAGAAGGAAGAATCAATAGAGCTTGCAAATGCCCATAATATAGTGATTTTAGCCAAAAAAGAATATTAGACGCGGATTGACACGGATGAAATCAACCCTTCATCACTTCGCTCCGCGAAGTAAGTTGAACTAACTCTATAAAAAATATGATATAATAGCACCTTATAAAATGGAGCAAGGAAAAAATGGATAAACTTAGAGTCGGGATTATCGGAGTCGGATATCTTGGCACCCAGCATGCAAGGATACTATCTTATTTGGAAAAGGTCGATTTTAAGGGAGTTGCAGATATTGATTCAAATAAATCTATGGTAATAGGTAATCGTCATAGGGTTCCCTATTATGAAAATTTCGAAGATATGTTGGATGAAATAGATGCGGGTATTGTCGCGGCTCCTACTTCAGAGCATTTTTCTATTGCTAAGAGGCTGTTAAAAGAAGGGAAATCTGTATTATTAGAGAAGCCGATGACTGATACTGTAGAGCAAGCTGAGATCTTGGTTGATCTCGCCAAAAAAAAAGGCCTAATTCTCCAGATAGGTCATCTGGAAAGATTCAATCCTGCTGTGGAAGCATTGAAGGATATTGTCAAAGAACCGAAGTTTATTGAAGTGCAGAGATTGGGCTCTTTTTCAGCCCGCTCCTTGGATACGAATGTGGTACTTGACCTGATGATCCATGACCTGGATATTATTCTTGATTTGATAAATGATGAAGTAGAGGTTATCCGTTCCTCAGGGATCCATGTCTTGTCGGAAAAGTTTGATATTGCCAATGCCCGGCTTGAATTCAAGTCCGGCTGTGTTGCTACTCTCACTGCCAGCCGTGTCCACCAGGGTAAAGTCAGAAATCTCAGGATATTTGAACCGACTGCATATTATTCAGTTGATTATATGGACCAGGAAGTCAAGTCCTTTCCTTTAAATGGGAGGCAAACGGATATTAGGACACTGAAGATCAAGAAAGAGGAGCCTTTGAAAATAGAACTGAAAAATTTTTTAGACTGTATACGAACAGGGAAAAACAAAAAAGTAAGCGGGGAAGAAGGCCTGCGTGCCCTAAAGCTTGCGCATAAAATACTGGATGAGATAGGGAAATAGGAAGCCGGCTTATATATTTTTATAAGGCTGGATTACTCCATTTTAAAAAAAGCGTCTTCCAGGCCGGCATTGAATTTGATCTCAGTAAGAGTCATAGTCATGAATTCTTCCTCATCCTGGTAAGTGGTCATTGTATGGGCTACCATCATTCCATTTACCTTTTTATAATCGGTGGTAAAGGACTCGGTTTCAACCTCTACTCCCATTTGATTTGTCGCCATAGAAACTATTTTGTATGACAAGAAGGTTTTTGCATCGACATACATAGTAGCTTCCCAGCCGTCCGGATGAGTCTGTTTTAGAACATGATGGTCTTTGTCTTCAAGTTTTTCAATACCATTATATGTATAAACGATATTATGTTTTTCTGGATTCAGCATCAGTTCATTTCCCATAGCATCTCTTTTAAGATCATCTGCCATCTGTTCCGGCAATTCTTCGTTGGCGCCGGTTTGGGGGTTGAACATCCAGCCCATCTCTCCGTCAAATGCCTGAGTAATAGTCATGCCCATAATTTCAATGTCCAGTCGCATTTTATCAGGTTCTTTGCTGTACATAGTTAAGGAACCTTCCATTCCCATTGTGATAAGTTCCATTGAACCGGTGACAGTAGTGTCTTTTATGCTTTTAAGTAGTTTTCTGCCACCCAGAGCTTCAATCGACTTGTCAAGGATTTTAAGAGCTTTGGGATCAGATTTTTTAGCTTCTTTTTCTTGGGCGTTTAGATTTAAAGCAGGTAAAATGATCAAACTCAATAGGAAAAAACCTAAGGCACATACAGTCAGTGTTTTTTTCATGAATATCTCCTTTTTTCGATTATAATTGTTATTAGTTAAACTGTAAACAAAAACATTCCTTTAATAACTCAGGTGGACCTGAGTTATTCACGAGTCGAGGTTGCCGTAGATGCGAGGCGCAGGGGATGAAGCTGTGGTATTTCACCGCGAATCCGCTGCAACAAAGCAGATGCGGTTAAATCGGCTCGCCCGGAGGGTAAAAAGTGCCGATGATAAAATAAGTTATTGTTTTTTGAATAAGGCATCGGCAATTTTTATGAATAACTCAGGTAAAAGGGTTTAAAGCAAGATTTCATACTTTTTAAGCCGTTTAAAAAGATTATCTGGGTGAAGGTTGAGGATATCTGCAGTTTTAGCCAGGTTATTTCCGGTCAGCTCAAGCAGATAGCATATATATCCTTCCTCCAATAAGGCAAGAGTAGGCAAGGAATCTGGATGGATATCCTGTTTTAGGTGAGTTAAATAATGGTTGATGTATTTTGATTTTATCATAAGTATATTATCTTCCATTCATAACTTATTTATGCAAGGAAAGTGCCAGATATATAAATGGACATAAGTTGTTGATATTAAAGGAAACAGAAGGCATTCTAAGGACCCTGCCTGGGGATTGGTTTTGTATAATTACTGAACACTTATTTTTGGGTAATATGTAACGCATAGATAATAATTGAGTTACACAAAAATACGGTTACTGTCCAATAGGTTGACATACGAATATAAAAATGCGAAAAAGAGGATTTTACGCTGAGGACACGGATTAAAGCGATAAAGCATTAGACGCGGATAAACGCGGATAAGGCTAAGATGCTTTTTCTTTTTTGGCTTGCAGCCAAAAATAAAAAGCTATTTCCAATTGTGCTGGAGCACAAAATGAAAACCTTTTTTTACCTTTCAGGCGAGCCTAGATGAAATTTTGGTGTGATTTAAGCGATATTGAAGGTTTAGCCTTCTGATTCTGAAATATGATCTTGGATTATTACTGAATATTATACTTTGCCAGTTTATTGTACAGGGTAGTGCGGGATATATCGAGAATTTTAGCAGCCTTGCGTTTATTATTATTAGTCAGTTTCATCAGATAAATAATGTATTCTTTTTCCAAGTTATCAAGAGTTGAAAGATTTTGTTTGTCGATGAAGGGAATCGCATGTATAGAAGTGAAGGTTGATCGCAGGCTTTTAGGGAGATCCTCAATATCAATAAAATCTTTATGGCAAAGCATTGCTGCTCTTTCCAGAACATTCTCAAGCTCTCTTATATTACCCGGCCATTTATACTTTAAAAATAATTTCTGGACCTGGCGGGAGATTCCTTTGATAT
>CBFDDY010000239.1:0-4284 GCA_965603705.1 uncultured bacterium
GGTTGACATACCTAAATATTCTAGGTATAATACATAGAACTTTTAGGTATGGAGTGAAATATGGTCTCAAAAAACCTTATGGCCGCTTCAACAAAACCTTTGATTCTTACTATCCTCGCCCCCGGAGAAATGTACGGCTACCAGATCATCCAGAGTATAATCGAGCTGTCTGGGGGTACCCTGGAATGGTCGGAAGGGATGCTCTACCCTGTTCTGCATAAGATGGAACGGGACCATTTTATTCGCTCCCAGTGGAAAGTATCAGATAATGGACGGCGGCGAAAATATTACCGGTTAACCGAATCCGGCAAAGAAGAATTAGAAAAAGAAAGAGAACAGTGGATGAAGGTTCACAAAGTGCTGTCCAAAATGTGGGATCCATCTCTGGCATTTGATTGAAGGGCCAAGAAAAATGATAAGGAGTCTTAAATGTTTGATTTAGAAAAAGCCATAAAATTATGGCGGCAAACTCTTAACAAAAACAGTGCTCTTGAAGACGGTTACAAGGAAGAATTGGAGTGCCATCTCCGGGATAAAATTGAATACATTATAGAAGGAGGCTCTTCAGAGAAAAACGCTTTTGAAAAGGCAGCCCAAAAAATAGGAGAGGCTCACAGCCTTGGGTCAGAGTTTTATAAAGCTTACACCCAAAAGAAAAGCGGCCGCCCTCCCTGGGAACAGAGCCGCTGGCTCCCTTCCCTTATCTCGAATTATTTTAAGATCGGACTCAGAAAAATCAGAAGGCAGAGGATCTTTGCTTTTATTAATATTGCGGGCCTGGCGGTAGGGCTGGCCTGCTGCACGATTATTATTCTCTATGTGACTAATGAACTCTCCTATGACAAATATCATAAAGATGCCAACCGCATTTTCCGCGTAGCCTCACACAGGATAAACATTGTGGGGGAATCACGGATGGCCACAACTCCCGGGCCATTGGGACCAGAGCTCAAGGCCAGCTATCCGGATGTAGAAGAAGCTGTCCGGATTGTCCCTCCTTATGAAAATGCCAGCCATGTGCTTGTTGTCCGGGAGGAGAAGCGGTTTTTTGAGAATCGCGTCTGGTTTGCCGACAAAGAAATATTTCAGTTTTTTAATATCCCGATGCTTAAAGGCAGTCCTCAAGAGGCACTTGTCAATCCCAACACTGTTGTTATAACAGAGGGCATGGCCGAAAAGTATTTTGGAAAAGAAGAACCCCTAGGGAAAACACTTCAGATTGAGATCGACTATGACACCGGCTCTGTTGAAAGCAAGGCCTATGAAGTAACCGGCATTGTAAAAAACTCCCCTGCCAATACCCATCTGAAATACGACATGTTCCTTTCTATGCCAACCCTCTCAAGCAATCTTCCCTCTTTTGAAACTGACTGGTTGAGCCCTAAAGCAAAATTCACCTATGTCAAACTTGTTCCGGGAGCCGATGCGGCAGATTTTGAAAAAAAGATCCAGAAAACAGCCGAGATGGCCAGCCAGATCTATACCGAAGCATTCAACAGGACATTAAAATTATACAAGTACTATCTCCAGCCTGTCACCAGAATTCACATGTTTTCCCACATCTCAATGGAAATCGACCCCCCCGGAAACTGGTATTATGTCTCGATATATTCCATTATCGCTTTCCTTATCCTGCTCATCGGCTGCATGAATTTTGTGACCCTGTCGGCAGCCCTCTCTCCAACCCGAACAACAGAGGTGGGTCTGCGCAATGTCGTCGGCGCCCAGCGCAAACAGCTTGTCCGGCAGTTTCTCGGAGAGTCGTTCCTCATCACCATTCTTGCCTTCATTTTTGCCTTCGGGCTGATCCTTTTATTGCTAATTCCCTTTAATCAGATGGCAGGCACCGAATTGTCTCTTGCCGGCCTGAAACAGCCCATTGTGCTGGCTTCATTGTTGGGGCTGCTTCTAATTGTCGGGGTCGGATCGGGATATTATCCCGCCCTCATTCTTACCGCCTTTAATCCCGTATCCATCATTCAGGGAAAACTGGCGCCGACTTCCCGGGGATCCAGGATGCAGAAGGTCCTTGTGATCGGGCAGTTTGCCATTTCTATTTTTCTTGTCATCTGCACGCTGACTGTTTTTCAACAGCTAAACTTCATGAAAGGACGAGCTCTTGGATTTAACCTGGAGCAGAAGCTGATCCTGCGGGTCAAGAGCAATCTCGGGCACTTTAGAAGGGACTACAAGAGTATCAAGAATGATTTTCTTCAGAATCCGTCTATTACCGGTGCCACTGTATCCTCTTCCGTCCCCGGAGATAGGACAAATGCCGGCTACTACATGTCAACAAAAGGGCCGGATTTTGCCAATTCCGCGCGACTTAAAGTCATTACTATGGACTATGATTTTATCCCGGAATACGAAATCAAAATGGTCGCCGGGAGATCCTTCCAGCGCGACAGAGAAGATGATGAAAGTAAAGCCTATCTGATCAATATGGCAGGAGTTAAAGAGCTGGGTTTTTCTTCCCCCGAGGAAGCTCTGGGGAAAAATTATATGGCTCATTATCACAGACAAATCAAAAGAATCGTAGGTGTTACCGAGGATTTTCATTACAGGGGTATGCAGGAGGTCGTCGAACCACTTGTTTTGGACATTGAAAATTCTCTGATGAGCACGATCACCCTTTCCTTTCGGGTAGAAAACATGAAGACGCTTTTAAGTTTTGTGGAGAAAACCTGGGAGGAACATTTTCCCGGAGTCCCTTTTGAATATTCATTCTTGGATGATAACTTTGCCCGCGAATACCTCTATGAAGAACAGATGGGTCGGCTTCTGGGAATGATCACATCCCTGGGATTTATCATCGCCTGCCTCGGTCTATTCGGATTGGCTTCTTTTGTGGCCCAGTCCCGGAAAAAAGAGATCGGCATCAGGAAAGTGATCGGTGCTTCGACTTCCAATATTGTTTCCATGTTGTCAAAGGATTTTGTTAAGCTTATCCTGGCTTCCGTTTTGATTGCCTCCCCTCTGGCCTGGATAGCTATCCAACTCTGGCTGCAGGGTTTTGCCTACCGGATCGATATGAACCTTCTTATTATCTTTGCAGTTGCTCTGGGAGCCCTGATGATAGCAATGACAACGGTAAGTATTCAGGGAATCCGTGCAGCTGTTGCCAATCCTGTAAATATCCTGCATGATGAATAAAAAAAGTTAAAAGGTTTGGATAGCCCGAAAGGCTGGGTTTGATCAGCAATTTGGGGCGAATTCTATTACACGGCCGTTCTATATAGGCCAATTCTATGGGATTGCATATTTCTTTCGGTTTTTTAATTGACTGGAGGTGATTATTCTATATAGAATTGGCAATAAAGAGAAAAAAACTGAAATCAGAAATAAAGATTTGTTCTTCTTTTGTTTTTCGAATAAACAGGACTTTAAAAAGGAGGGATGCTATGAAAAAGAAATCCTTAGTGGTTTTGTTAGGATTAATTGTCTGCTTTCTCAGCCTTGATCTAATGGCCCAAGCCGATCAGTTTTTTAATCAAGAATTGCTCAAGGCTTTTTCCTATAGGGCCCTGGGCCCGGCCAGGCAGGGCGGGCGTATACTCAGAATAGTGGTGCCTGAGTCCCAGCCGTATACATTTTATGTGGTCACAGCATCCGGCGGGCTCTGGAAAACTGTAAATAACGGCACAACCTTTACGCCGATTTTTGATAACGGCAATTATATTGCCTTAGGCGATATGGCAGTGGCAAAGACAGATCCGAATATCCTTTGGATCGGGACAGGCACTCCTGCTTCGGGCCGGATAACCCTTCGGGGAGATGGAGTTTATAAATCCATAGATGGAGGTAAATCCTGGGCTCATATGGGGCTGGAAAAGACAATTCATATCGGCCGTATTGCTATTCATCCAAAAGACCCTGATATTGTTTATGTAGCTGCTATGGGATTCCATTTTTCCTCCAATCCTGAAAGAGGTCTTTTTAAAACTATAGACGGAGGTAAGACTTGGGAGAAAATACTCTATGTTAGTGAAAATGCCGGTTTTGTCGAGGTTCGCCTGGATCCACAAAATCCAGATACAGTGTATGCCGCTTCCTATGATAAACACCGGGTGCCCTGGCATTTTGAAGAGACAGGCCCGGATTCGGCAATCTATAAATCCGGAGATGCTGGTAAAAACTGGGAAAAATTGACCAAAGGACTGCCTAAAGGAAAATTGGGCAGAATCGGAATCGCCATCTATCCTAAAAATCCTAAGATCCTCTATGCTACAATTGGAAACGGAAATCTCCGGCCTCCTACCAAAAAAGAGATCGAACAAGCCAAAA
>CBFDDY010000240.1:0-4279 GCA_965603705.1 uncultured bacterium
TTCAGGCTCAGCCTGGCAAACCGACAGAACTGGTTATAGATTCCTGGCCCTTTGATTCTTACAGTGATATGAATCAGCCCCTGCATGTTTGTGTCAGTTCCTGGACCAGGATCTCAGACAATGTGCTTCCTCCACGATTGAAATGTTTCTCCAATTATCATAACGGCCGTTTAGCAGCTATGGAAGCGACGGTGAACGGGTATGACTGGAGTGTGCTTCTCGATGGGCGTGGAAAGGTTACAGAGGGACCCGGGGCATGTATTGCCTTAGTCCGGAACGGACAAGTCATTCTGCCGACTGTCACGAACGGGATATTGGAGAGCATTACCCGAGATACGATAATGCATCTATTAAAGGATGTTTTGAAAATGTCCTTCGTTGAGCGCGAAGTAGATCGTACGGAATTATATATTGCGGACGAGCTCTTTTTCATAGGCACGGGTTGGGAAATCATGCCGGTGGCATCTGTTGACCGTTTAGAAGTGGGTGACGGCAAGACCGGACCTATTACCAAGGCCATAGCCGATACCTACAAAAGAGTTGTCACCGCCCAGGATTCCTGCTTTCCTGAGTGGCGGACTCCGGTATGTGACTAGTGATATATGAGCAGGAAAATCTATAAATATCCAAATTTAAAATCCCTGCTGGACCCTGATTCCATTGCAGTAGTCGGTGCTTCGGAAAAGCCCGGACCGGGCAGACAGGTGCTTGAAAATTTAGCTCAATTAGGATATAGGGGCAATATTTACCCCGTGAATCCCCACTATGAAAAAATCCTGAGTTTGCCCTGTTATCCCTCTTTGACTGAGGTTCATTCTGCCGGGCACAGGGTAGAGATGGTGGCTATTCTCTTAGAACGCAGTATGGTTATCCCGATTTTAAAAGAAGCAGCTGCTATTGGTGTGCGTGCCGGCTGGGCTTTTGCCAATGGATTCGGAGAAGCCGGACCTGAGGGAAAGGCTCTGCAGCAGGAACTGGTAGATATATGCCGGCAAAACAATATCCTATTCTGCGGGCCCAACTGTGTGGGATACCTGCATCCTCAGGCCGGGGTGGGAACCTACAGTGCCCCAGCTCCTGAGTCCATTAAACCGGGAAAAATAGGTTTCATCTCCCAAAGCGGATATCTTACAATAAGTGTGGCAAACAGCTGCCGTGGCCTGGGTTTTAGCATGCTCTGTTCTTCCGGGACTGAAGCCGTTGTAGACAGTACCGATTTCATTTCATATATGTTGGAAGATCCTGGAACAGAGGTTATTATGGCCTTCATAGAGCAATTCCGTAAGCCGGAACGTCTCCTGGAACTGGCAGAAAGAGCCCGGAAAAAGGGAAAACCAATTATCCTGATCAAGGCCGGCCGCTCGGAGATGGCCCAGAGGGCCACTATTGCTCATACCGGCGCCATTGCCGGCTTGGATGATGTGCAGGACACTTTATTTAAAAAGTTGGGAATCATCCGGGTGGATGATTTTGACGAGATGTTTGAGACAGCAGAGCTGTTTTCAAAACTTCTACCCAGGCTGCCGGCAGGGGACGGAATTTTTTCCTTAAGCCTTTCAGGAGGAGCCATCAGCCTGATAGCAGATCTGGGAGAAGAGCTGAATCTTCGCTATCCAGCCTGGTCGGAAAAGGGGAAACGAATACTCCGGGAAGTCCTTCCCCCCTATACCGGGATCGACAATCCTATCGATGCCTGGGGTTTTGGGAAAATCGAGGAAACCTATGAAACCTGCTTAATGGCTGCCGCCAGGGAAGAAAAAGCCGATTTGGTTCTTGTTTTTCAGGATGTGCCGGGGGGTATGGCGCCCAAACAGGTGGACCAATATGCAGTCGTGGCAAAAGCGGCGGTGAAGGTCTTCCAAGAGACCGCCAAGCCGGTAGTTTTGATATCCAGTCCTTCAGTCGGATTCCATCCTGATATCAGTAATATCCTTGACCAAGGGGAAGTACCTCTCCTCCAGGGTACCCGGGAGGGATTAAAGGCCATAAAATCATTAATTTTTTATGCAACTTTTAAAAGAGAAAAGGAGCTTGATAAAGAAGATCAGGGGATGACCGAAGCCATTCCAACAAAAGTGGAGGCTTTTATGCACTCCGGGCGGACGGTTTTAACAGAATACACCAGCAAAAAAATGCTTGCTGCCTATGATATTCCGTGTCCCCCCGAGGTTCTGTGTAAATCTGCCGAGGACGCACATCAGGCTGCCAGGGATATGGGATATCCAGTAGCCCTTAAGGTTGTTTCTCCCCAGATTCAGCACAAGACCGAGGCCGGTATTATCCAATTGAATGTTGGAGATGAAGATACAGTAAAATGTGCCTATGAAGAGTTACTTAAAAATGCCCGGGCCTATGATTCTTCCGCTCCCATTGATGGTGTGCTGTGCCAGAAGATGATCGAAGGAGCGGTAGCTGAGGCTATTGTAGGAATCATTATGGATCCATATTTCGGTCCCGCAGTTGTGTTCGGACTGGGGGGGATTTTGGTTGAAATCCTTAAGGACCGGGCCCTTGGTATTCCTCCCTTAAGTCGGGACGAAGCCCGAGAGATGATCGAAAAAACTCGGGGCAGCAAACTGCTTTATGGCTTCCGTGGTTCTCCCCGGGCGGATCTGGAGGCACTGACAGATACTCTTATTCGTGTCGGCAGGCTGGCAGTCGATTGGACCGGCAGGTTAGAGGCTCTGGATATCAATCCGCTCTTGATTATGCCCGAGGGCCAGGGAGTTGTGGCAGTGGATGCGCTTTTTGTACTAAAGAAAAAAACTTGAAGCTAAGGAGGTTTATAGATGAAAGCAATCCTTTCGGGAAATGAAGCGATTGCGAGAGGGGCTTTTGAAGCTGGAGTTCAGATAGCTTTAGGTTATCCCGGCACCCCGAGCTCTGAGATTATCAAGACCATTGCTGAAGAATATGGAAAAGATATATACACGGAGTGGTCGACCAATGAGAAGGTGGCCATGGATGCCGGTGCCGGAGCAGCCTATTCCGGACGCCGCTGCCTGGTAACCACAAAACAGGTCGGTGTCAACGTTCTTTCAGACTCGCTTATGTATGCGGTCTATACGGGACTCGAAGCCGCTCTGGTGGTGGTGACTGCGGATGACCCCGGTCTATTCAGCTCGCAAAATGAGCAGGATAACCGCTGGTATGCCCGCCTGAGCAAAATACCTCTGCTTGAGCCTGCCGACAGCCAGGAAGCTAAAGATTTTGTAGTGCTGGCGGCAGAACTTTCGGAAAAATTTGATACTCCGGTTTTAATCCGTACCGTCATGAGAACATCCCATTCCAAGAGCGTGGTCAACCTGGGCACCAGACCACTAACTCCGGATAAGGTGGAGCTTTTCCCCCGCAATCCGGAGAAATACAACTGTACTGCCTCCAATGCCAGGAATATGCACCCCCGGGTGGAACAGCGTTTGCTTGATCTGGCAGAATATGCTGAGGAAGCGGCATTTAACCGCGTTGAGTGGAAAGACCGCTCTCTTGGAATAATCACAAGTGGAGTCATTTATACCTATGTGTGCGATGTCTTTCCCGAGGCATCGGTTTTAAAATTGGGGATGACCAATCCTCTGCCTAGAAAAATGATTAAAGAGTTTGCCGATGGCGTCGAAAAACTGGTTGTCATCGAAGAGCTTGATCCTGTTTTGGAAGAACAAATATGTGCCATGGGTATCGATGTTTTAGGCAAGGAAGTCTTTCCTCCCTGCTTTGAGCTTCTACCCGATGATATTAAAAGATACAGCATTAAGGCCGGGCTTTTGCGAGGGGACGACTCCCCAGCACAAGGGATCGAGAAAACCGGGAAGGAGGCATTGCAGGAGCTGCCCCTGCGTTCACCGGTTTTTTGTGCCGGGTGTCCCCACCGTTCCACTTTTTATCTTCTGAATAAGATGAAGCTCCCGGTAGCCGGCGATATCGGATGCTACAATCTTGGCACCCTTCCTCCTTTCAGGGCCCAACACACCATGGGCGCTATGGGTGCCAGTATCGGTGTTTTACATGGCATGTCTCTAGCAGGACTCCCCGAGAATCGAGTCTGTACCATCGGTGATTCCACCTTTTTTCATTCAGGTATGGCGCCGCTTGTGAATATGGTGCACAACCAAAGCCGGGGGGTGGTTATCCTGATGGACAACAGTATAACGGCCATGACGGGTCACCAGGACCATCCGGGCGTAGACTGGTCGGTCACCCGGGACCGGCCGGCGCAAAGGATTAAAATCGAACCCTTGGTCAGAGCCATTGGCGTTAAAAAAGTTTTAGTTGTTGATGC
>CBFDDY010000241.1:0-4263 GCA_965603705.1 uncultured bacterium
CCGACTACATTGTTGTAATCTTCGGTTACATCTCCTGATGTCTGGTATTTTATAAGCTCAGCTTTCTTAGCCCCTAATTCTTTTGCTGCAACCAAAGCTGCAGTTGTGGCTTGAAATCCACACATGCTTATCCTCTGCTGTTTAACGACATCATACAGGCCAAGCGGATCAAGATTTGATATTTTATCTATGGCAAGAAAATCTTTTTCTTTCGCTGTATCCTGACTGACCTGATGGCTCATGTCAGTGCTTGCCAAGATCAAAACATCCTCATCTAATTTTTTAATGGAAGAAGAAATGCTTTTCCCCAGTTCTTCAAGGTCATTATATGAAGCAAAATAAGTAGTAATAAGTGGGACAATCGAACAATTTGGATTGAAGTAATGAATAAAAGGAAGCTGTACTTCGAGAGAATGCTCCATTCTATGAGCGTCCATATCTTCAGATACCAACTTTGTGCTGCTAATGATTTGATCTGCAAGTTTTGTATCAATAGAAATATTTCCAAAAGGTGTTTCCCATTCTCCTTCTCTTATTATGGCAAAGTTGGAATTCATAGTTCTATGGCTTGGGCCCAAAAGGACAAGCCTATCAGGGATTCTGATTGAAGCAAAAACTGCCCCCGCAACAATGCCGGAATATTGATAACCTGCATGAGGTGATATCGCACCCAACGCTTTAATTTTTTTCATATCAGGATCAATGAAACCTTTGATCATTTCAAGTAAAGATTCTTTTTGTTTCGGGTAGAAATATCCTGCTACGCATGTTTTGCGTACCATTTTCCCTCCTTTTTTAACCTGGATTAATCATTACTTCATTAATTTATTATTTCTTTAAATCCGACTCCGAGTTCATTTAGTTCTATAAGGACTGGTCGATATATCTGAGGAATAACGGGTATCTTCACTCCTGTTTCTTTAATTTTTTCCTCAAGAACTAATTTGGTACCTATGGCTAAAGGAAGACCAACTGTACGAGCCATGGAAGTATGGCCATCTGGGATCCCAAAATCAATAAGAGATGATGCAATCTTTTTAATTCTTCCATCTGGATATTTAGCATGAAACAGATGCTGTAAAACGATCATATCTCGTTCCCCTTTCTTATATTGAAGCTTTACCTGCAAATTTTGCGTTAGAATCCCCAAGGCAGAACCAGGTTCAAAAGGAAGAGGTTTTTTTTGAAAAAAACCTAGCCATTCAAAGGCCTTTATAACATCCGAATCAATCTTAATCTGGAGAAAATCACTCAAAGCTGTTTTTATATCAGCATTTCCTTTGTCCTGGATTAATTCTCTTATCATACTTTCATAGCTAAAACCTTTCCAATTTTTTCTTTTTTCTTCTAAAAGCCCGATTGCAACAGAAGCCTGTATAAACTCGCACCACCCTTTATAACGTAAAGTACCCCTGAGCATTGTCTTAACCGATTGGATTCCGTAAATATCTATATAAGGCAGGGAATTACGGTTTGGATATCCATCTAGTTCCCCTATTCCTTCAATGTTTATCTGTTCAGGATTTTTAAACAAATTTTCAGGAGCAACCGTTACATTTTTACCATTTTTTAAGTATTTCGCTGGATTTTTTCCTGCAAGTAAAACTCCAAGGGGACTCCATGAAAATTTGTAGCCAAGCGGATTTGTATTGGACTCAGGAGCTGGTAGACCGCCACAATAAGAGATGAAGCTATTAATTTGTCCTCCTTCATCCTTTATTTTATGGATTATCCGCATAGCTTCCATATGGTCGATTCCAGGATCCAGCCCAATCTCATTTAATAAAATTATCCCTGCTGTTTTTGCCCTCTCATCCAATTTTCGCATGGAATCGCTAACATAAGAGGCAGTTATAAGATGTTTTCTTAGCTTAATACAATATTCAGCAACTATAGGATGAAAGTTATATGGCAACAAACTGATCACAGCATCAGCCCGAGATATCTCTCGATCTACTTTTTCCACCTCATTTATATCCATTTCAAGAGCTTCAGCCCTTTCAGAATTTCCTACCAACTTTTCAGCTTTGCTATATATCTGGTCCGCTACAACAATTCTATAATTAGAATTTTCAATAAAATATTTTATCATCGGAGGGGCAACCATTCCCGCACCAAGAATTAATATATTTTTTTGGTTCATGACTACCTCGTTCCTGAATTATTCATAAAAAATGTCGACTCGCAAATAATCCAGGCTAAATCTTTACCTTATAAATTTTTCTAAATATTTATAATCTGGAGTAAATTCGCCTCTGAATAAAATTACAGCTTTTTTTATTTCAGAAGGCAGTTTGCATTTTTTAAAATCTTCAGAAAAATCTGCCGCTGCAATTTTCGGCATAAACGGCTCTAACGCACGAGAAAAAATGACTGAAGATTCTAAAGGAATTTCTGCAGGAAGGTTATCTATAGTCATTACGGCTATTCCATTTCCAAAAAATCCTTCTCTGATCTCATCTTGAATAGGATCATAAGTAAAAACAGGATTATATGGAGTAGTAGCATAACTATTACATTCGATAGAGCCTTTCAAATCGCAAGAAATATCCCCTATTACCTGGAGTTTTGGATATTTTGTATTCTCGAATATCTTTTTTAAGGCATTATTAGTCACAAAGCGTGGATATTTGGATTCCCAGTAAATACAATTCATTAAAAGCGTCATATGCGGTAAATAGATCTCAAATTTAGACTTATATTTTTCAGGGTGCTTATAGTAATCCTGCAATTCAAAGCTGCTGTTTTTCTCTCTCGTTTCTGCCATATGCCCTTCTTTAAATACAACTTTATAGACCTTGTGAGAAGAATATTTCTTACCCTTAACAAATTCATCTAATTCTCCAGGTTTGATTTCCTCACATGGAAGAAGATCAAAAATTTCCTGCGCCCCCTTTGAGGTGTGCCCATATCCGGCAAATCCGGCAACAAGGGGAGTTAAAGCGTCTTCAAGTCCGTTTTTAATATACTGGCCAACGCTCAATATTTCTTTCTTAGCAGCTTCCAGGCTTTCATATTGATAAGGCTGCCTAATATATGAAAAAGGATTCTTCTTAAAACCCTTTAGTTGAAGTTTCTTTCCCAAAGCACTCATCACTTCTATCATCCCGGCTTGACCTGCTTGAGTCCCAAAAAAAACAAGGCGTTTTCCTTTCTTGTCTGTGATCTTTTCATAATCAATCAATGTACATTGCCGCTCTATCAGCATTTTTAGCATGGGCATATTTTGTGACTGGCCTTTGATTGTATGAGAAAAAAACATGTATATTCGTTTCATTTTAATTAGCTCTTTCGGAATCTCTTTTACAGCAATAATAATCTTACAATCATGGAGATCTTCCTTTATAACTGCCCCTTTCCGGGAAAAATCCTCTTCGGGAAATATCCGGTTAGATGAAGGCTGAATATATATTTCAAGTCCATGCTTATTAATTAATCTCTCGATGCAAGAAGGAACAAGGGCTACTCTCTTTTCCCAAGGATTTTTGTCTTCTCTCCTAATTGCAATACGATTTTTCATGTTTCTATATATCCTTTTATAATATAAAAAATTATTACACAAAGGGATTCTTGGGTCAATAGACTTATTGTGATGAATCTGAGGAAATGGATACGCTCGCTTCAGATTTTTAACGCCATTCCTCTTCGTTTTTCTCGGCTGCTGCGCAACTCCCCCCGTCCGTGGGTCAAACATGCTCACAGCCCGTCTTCGCCGGGTTCCCTCGAAAAAACTCATCAGAAGGCTAAATCTTCAATGTCGCTTAATCCATACCCTCAGCTTCATCATGACCAGAATATCCTCCCCTTCTCCCCCTAAAAAGTCCTCCTATTTTCCACCAAAAGAGCAATAAAAAGAATCAGTTCAGTTGATACGAAAACACGCAAATTTTCCCCAGCGTGGAAAATCCGCTCGGATACAGTCTTCGATTTCAATTTTAAACATTTGACCTGAATCAAATTATTTTTAATAATATATAAACTGGATTATTCACGAGTCAAGGTTGCTGCAGATGCGAGAAAAACAGTCAATCGCAAATGGTAAATAGTGAATGAGAAGAAAAAAAGAAGATAGATGCTGGAAAGTGGAGCTTTTGTCCATTTACTATTTACCATTTTCCATTTACTTAGTATTATTAATATCGCCATTTTATTATGAATAGGTCAGGTTAGTCATGATTAAATTTTTTAACACTCTAAGTCATAAGATTGAGCCATTCCATTCTATAAATAAAAATGAAGTCAAGCTCTACACCTGCGGCCCTA
>CBFDDY010000242.1:0-4226 GCA_965603705.1 uncultured bacterium
CTAAAAACAGTTTAAGTCGCCGTAAATATGGGGAAACCTCTGGTACTTCCGGCACAATTCGAATCCACGGCTTTCTGATTCGTAGTCAGACGCTCTATATGCTTTGAAAATATTGTGCGTATCAGAGAGGGGCTTACCTCATACAAGATTCTCTATGGGGGGATATGGGCAGGGATGATCTACTACCGGCAACACGGTTCACATCGCGTAAACGGCGTCTCAGCGCGTAAAAAGGGTATTTCTGAGGCAAAAATTTAAGATTTGAGACTTTTTAAATGGCTAAATTGTTACATCAATTCATTATAAAGTTGACTGTGACTATTAAACCAGTGATAATATCTGATCGGTTAATATGCTACGTTAGCATTCTAGTATTAACACTGAAGGAGATTTATTAGTTATGAAAAACATGGTATATGTGATGAGCGTATTGACTTTGCTTTCCATGGCGAGTGTCTCGTTTGCAGAAGAAGATGAGTATTTCTTCCCAAAGGAGAATCCAATTTTTTCTCTCAGCCTGCCTGATGACTGGATGGTAGTCTCCAGCATGTTTCCAAATAGTTGGAGGGAATGGAGGAAAGAGAATGTGCAGGGCTCTGGAGCGGTTCCATTCCAGGCTTCGCCGGATTTTGTCCGGGAAGGCCGGTTGCTTATTACTCTATTTGCCTTTGTTCCGGATGCCGTTGCCGATCTCGCAGTCGCTGAACAGAACGCCGGAGAACTGATTGCTGAACGTATCACAGATTTTACTCCGGCTGCAGAAACGTGGAAGAAAATGACCATGAATGGAATTCCATTCATCTTTATGGATGCAACCGGCAAGGAAAAAGCCAGAGATGGAGTGCCGGTGAACGTCTCAGCTGCATTCTTCAATCCGGAAGGTACGCATGTCTTTTTACTCCTGGTGACCGGGTCTCCTGAGATATTGGAGAAGTATGAGGGAGAGGTGCAAAAGATTATGAACTCTATTAAACCTGGGACATAGGACCTGAACTTGTCAGCTCGGGGTATACGCGACTAAAGGGAGCACTTCCTTTGCCTTTCTATTTTCATTCAACTTCAATTTTTCCCAATTCTATACAGATCGCCTAGCCTCTGCTCGATCTCTTTTTGCATTCTATCCCGATCATCAAACAGGATCTTAAATGCTCTTCTTAATCGTTGCTCAAGGTCAGACATTTGATTTTATTGTAGATCAGGATTCTGGTTCGTCAAGCGGGTGATGGTATAAGTTGGATTGAACATTGCGAGCATTGACAATGGATATCAATTCTAGCCTATACTTTCTCAAGGCAAGCTACTTGAGTATGATTTCGTGCATTTGATCCTCCAATCAGTTAAAAATAAAAACCCCCCTTATTTTCAAGGATTTTTCATTCAATGTTTTACTAAAACAATTTTATGAATGGTTCTATTCGAGCGAGGTTAGAAAATTGGCTGAGAATTAAAAAACTATTGGATATTTAAGGTAGTTTCTAAAGATTTTGAGTAGGGGTGAGCCACATTTTTGGGTCTCTGCTACTACCATTACATTTCGACTCAACAGACCTATTGATTCCAAAATTACATGGGAGCTGCTTTTTTAAGCAAATTAACAGGTTAAGATTGGATTCCAAAGCAACAGAATCTTGCCTATTCTCTTTCACGAAGTTGACATAGGGAATATTTATTTCTGTTCAGATGCGTACATAAGTTGTTCGAGAATGGACAAGAGTGTTAAATAAGAATTCGAAAATCCCAGGAGGTAATATTGGCATATTTCTTGCCTGTTGAAATAGGGAATGCAGGTGAAATACGAGTAGATCCATATTTAATATTGTTTTTAAAAGAATTACCGATTAATGCATTAATCAAGTATACAGTAGAGGAGTATAAGGAAATTAGTTTTATTATATTTTAAAAAATCCTGGATGCCGAAGGCATTATCCTTTTATAAAAAAAAGGAAAATTTATTATGAAATTCCGGAATCTTAGATCATGGGAAGCCGGAGATGTTTAAAAACTCCCTTTTGGTTGCCATCAGGCATATAAGAAAAAACAAAAAATATTCTCTAATCAGTATAATAGGTTTAGCGCTTGCAGTTGGTTGTTTTACCCTTCCTTTTGTGGTCAAGAATTTTAATGAAAGCATAGATATGTTTCATAAAAAGGGTAAGCGGATTTACTATGTTGAAAGCAGGATTGGAAAAAGCGGGGGCGGAAGATTATGGGGTGTTACACCGGCACCGCTTGGCCCGGCTTTAAAAAATGATTTTCCTCAGGTTGAGGATTATGTCAGGGTAAACCATGGCACAGCAGTAGTTAGAAGTGGAGATAAAACTTTCAAAGATAGAATGTATTTTACTGATAGTAAATTCCTTGACTTTTTCACTTTCCCTCTTGTCTGCGGAGAAAAAACCGCGCTTGAGCAAAGCAATAGTATTATTATTACTGAGGAAGCCGCAGAAAAGTACTTTGGCAAAACAGATCCCTTAGGAAAAACGGTTTTAATCTCTAATGAAAAGGATTTTAAAGAGTCTTTTATGGTAAAAGCTGTGGTCAGTAAGCCATCAGAGGCATCAAGCCTGCAATTTGACATCCTTATGCCTATTAAGAAACTGCAGGCCTGGGAAGGCTCGGTTTTAAGAGATTGGGGTAAATGGGTTCATACCTTTATTTTGCTAAAAAACAGGCAGGATATTACTGCTCTTAAAAATCACCCTATGATCGGCTATATAAAACAACAAAATATAGTTGAAAAATCCTGGCCCATTCAATCACTGCTGTTTGAAAACCTGTATGAACTATCTCAAAATACTCCCAGTGTAAACAGTGATCTGGGCATGGCCGGATTTCCCCCAGAAACAATGGTGGGCTTATGGGGTTTCGGCATTATCATTTTATTGCTGGCATGCTTTAATTTTATCAATATCGGCATTGTTACCGGCACCAGGAGACTGACTGAAATAGGGATTCGTAAAGTTTTGGGCAGCAACCGGTCCAAACTTATTGTACAATTCATCGGGGAGCATATTTTAATTTGTTTGCTGGCTATTGTTTTGGGAGGCATTTTTGCACGCACAGTAATTCTTCCCTCTTACACCAATATGTTCACAGCTCCCCTTAAAATGGATTTTTTTCAAAGCTTTGACATCTGGATTTTTTACGGACTTACATTTCTTATAACTGTGCTTGGTTCCGGCGGATACCCTGCACTGTATGTATCCCGGTTCAGACCGGTAGATATCCTGAAAAAATCCCATAAAGTCGGCGGTGGCTCAAAGATATCAAATATCTTTCTGACTTTTCAGTTTATATTGGCATTTATCATGATCGGCACGTCTTTGATCTTTATCCAGAATTCCATATACCAGAAAAACCTTGACTGGGGCTACAACCAGGAACAGGTTCTCAATGTGGTTCTTAAGGATAAAAACCAGTTTGAAGTGTATAAAAATAAAATAGCTCAAAACCCCGATATTATCGGAATAAGCGGTGCAGAACATCATATTGGCCGCTCATGGACTCTGGAAACAGTTAAATTCCATGAGCAGGAATACGCGATGACCAGCTTTGCCGTGGGACCTGACTATCTTAAAACCATGCAGGTTCGTTTTAAAGAAGGGAGAAATTTCAATAGCGAATTTGCAACTGACAGCAGCGCTATTATTGTAAACGAGAATTTTGCCAGTACCATGGGCTGGAAAAATCCTGTGGGCCAGAATGTAAAAATCAATAATAATAATTTCACTCTGATCGGTGTTGTCGAAGATTTTTACAACCAGCCCTTTACCGAACCTGTAAAACCGGTTCTGTTTCGTTTGTGTGATAAAGAAAATTTCCGATATTTATGTATCAGGGTCCGGGCGGATAAGGTTATTAAAACAGCCGCATTCTTAGAAAAATCATGGAAACAGCTTTTCCCTGATAAGCTGTACGAGGGATTTTACCAGGATGAAATCTGGGCCGGTTTCTTCCGAATAAATACCGGAGTCTGTAAATTATCATGTTTTGTGGGCTTGATTGCTTTGCTAATATCCTGCATGGGATTATTCGGACTGATTTCAGTAAACATTGTCAGGCGTTTGAAAGAGATCAGCATAAGAAAAGTTTTTGGAGCCTCCATGCAGAATATTGTAAGACTATTGAGTAAAAACCTGGCTAAAATCGTGATAATATCATCCTTGATCGCTGTGCCCTTATGCTACTTTTTTGTCGTAGGTATGATGGATTCATATTTCAGTACC
>CBFDDY010000243.1:0-4224 GCA_965603705.1 uncultured bacterium
GAAATGAAACCGCAGGTTTTGTATTCCCCTATCCCTCCGGAGATAATGGCATCCTCCTCGATACAAAAGATCCCAATGTTGCCAGGCAAAATCCCCGGGATTACTTAACAGGCATAGAGGTTTCCATAAAAGGTGCCCTTCAGGAAGTAAAAAAGAAATGTCCTGATTTTAAAGCTCAAAACATCATCGGGATCGGGGTAGATACAACCGGAAGCAGCCCAATGCCGGTTGACATAAAGGGAACCCCTCTAGGGCTTTTGCCTCAATATAAAGATAATCCGGATGCTATGGTGTGGCTGTGGAAAGACCACTCCAGTTATGCGGAAGCTGCTCAAATAACAGAACTGGCGAAAAAAATGCGTCCGGAATACCTGGCAAAAATTGGCGGGACCTATTCATCCGAATGGTTCTGGAGCAAGATCCTGCACTGTAGAAATACAGCCCCAGATGTTTTAAAGGCCGCCTCCAGTTTTGTCGAGATCTGTGATTATATACCTGCGGTCTTATCGGGAGATACCAGACCCGATAAGCTAATCCGCAGTATCTGCGCTGCCGGCCATAAAGCCATGTACAACGACTCCTGGGGAGGGCTGCCAGATAAAGAATTCCTTTCAGCCCTGTCACCGGAACTCGGAGAGTTAAGAGAAAGGCTTTATCCAAAGGCAGTTCCTTCTGATCACTTGGCCGGCCGCTTGTCGCCTGCATGGGCGGAAAAGCTCGGGCTTGAGCCCGGGATCGCTATTGCTGTAGGGGCTTTTGATGCTCATATGGGCGCTGTAGGAGCCGGAGTAAAAGAGGGCACTCTGGTTAAGATCCTGGGGACCAGCACTTGTGATATTATGGTGTCTCCCCGGAAAAAAGGTTTTATTGATATCCCCGGAGTATGCGGGATCGTAGAGGGTTCTGTTCTGCCTGATCATTATGGGATTGAAGCCGGCCAATCTGCAGTCGGAGATATTTTTTTGTGGTTTGTAACCCACCTTGTCCCTGATAAATACGGAACTTCTCTTGAAGAAAAATTCAAAAACTTAGAAACTGCAGCTTCTCCCCAAAAACCAGGAGAGCACGGCCTTCTGGCGCTTGACTGGAATAACGGCAACCGTACCATCCTGGTCGATGTGCGTTTAAGCGGCCTGCTTATCGGACAAACACTCCATACTGAAGCTCATGAGATATACCGGGCGCTGATAGAATCTACTGCTTTTGGGGCCCTTACTATCATCAACCGCATAGAAGAATATGGAGTTCCAGTAAGAGAGGTCGTCAACTGCGGCGGTCTGGCTGCAAAAAATCCTTTTCTGATGCAGATATATGCTAATGTGACCGGCAGGCCCATGAAAATATCCCGCATAGATCAGACTTGTGCCTTAGGTGCGGCAATATTCGGAGCTGCTGCTGCTGGAAGAGAAATAAGCGGTTTCGAATCTGTTGAAAAAGCTCAGGAAGCTATGACCGGAGTAAAAAAAACCTATGTGCCGGACATGGAAAGCCATAAAATCTATAAAAGGATCTATCGCTTATACCAGCAGCTGCATGATGCATTTGGGACTGAAAAATGGGAAGGAAAAATGTTTAATGTTATGAAAGAGCTTATAACTTTACGGGAAGAAAATAAATAGGGACACATCCTATTTATTATTATTTTTCACTGAAATCATTTTAACATCTCCAGCTTTCATTTTGAGATTATTCTTGAATTCGATTTCTCCAAAATCTCTCAAACCAAAAGTTTTCAGATCAACTTCTCCACCAAGAACTTTCAATCTCACTTTTTCTTTACCAAATAATCCTGAAGAAAATTCAGCAGCACCATAAGCATAACCTGTTGACCAGAAATGTTTGCCCTTTAACTGATCAAACAGCATGGATTTCTCAACTGCAGAATATTCAAACCCTGTCAAGGCAATTATACTTGCCCAACTTGCCATAGCTCTGGAATAATGATTTCCGCATTCCGCTTCGTTGAAAGGATTACGTTTTTTTCCATCATATCTATCACGAATATTTTTAATACATTTCAAACCATCCTCAGTCAAACCTTCAAATAACATTCCAATGGCAGCAGTATATTCAAAACCTGTCATCACTTCGGAAAAATAGGAAAATGGACTTTCAGGACGATCATAAGGATAACTGGCCATCAATAAAGCAGCCTCATCTCCAAGAAAATATGAACGCATATTGTTGAAATGTTCATAAGCGGAAGAACGATAATTATATTTCATAATGCTTTGCAGACTTTTAGTGATTTGCTCTTTATTTCCCAGATAGCCAAGCCCGCAAATATGGGCCATGTACTGACCAACCAATTGATCAATAAGACAACCATTTCCCAACTGAAAATCAGGATTTGATAAGTCACCAGCTCCCACTCCAGCCATCAATCCATCAGCTATTTCGCCAGAGGATTTCACAATCTGAATAATATGTTTGAAATATTCGCCGTTAAACAAATTTTCCTCTGTCCATTTGCTTCCTTGCGAAAATAAAGCGTTACACTTTTTTGCAAATCTATCTTCACCCAGATATTCCGCCATTTCTCCGGCAGCCCGTAATGCTCCAAGATACCAAAATTGCATTTGAGGATTGGGTCCAAAATATTCCACATCCATAGTATTGTGCTGGCAACCTTCCATAACTCCGTCATTATCACCATCCCAGCCGCCTTCAATCCAAGCAAAGGCAAGCGCTTTTTTAACATTTGGCCACAAATTTTTTAGCATTTCATCATCGCCGGACAATTGCCAATCATTATACATTTTCATGATTGTTCCCATTTGTCCGTCAGCAGCCGCCATTTTCCGGTTTGTTGCTTCTTTGTCGAGAGGAAGCCCAACTCGAAAACTCATTAATCCATTATCGCTTGTTGCATGATTGAATTCTACTTCTCTCATCATTTTTGCCAAATTGCCAAAAACAAAATGTGTCGCTAATTCATAATTCCAGACATGAGTACATGATCCCATACAGGAACCTGTCATATCCATTATACCTTCCCAACCAAAAAATCTTCCATCCTCTGTACGGAAACAAGTTTGTGATCGCAAGGTGCTCAAATTGAAAAGAGCAGATTCCTTGACTTCCATGGGCAAATCTGATTCACAAAAAGCATTAACAAACTCACCTGTTTTCTTTTCCAATGGTTTGATTTGGGGAGCAATTTTTTCTGCTGCGTCCCAGGCATCTTTATATAATGTTGTATAATAATTTCCAACAGTTTCAGTCGCCCAGGCAATACGATTCGGAAAATGCCAGGTCAAGTAAAATGTAAATTCTCTTGTTTCTCTGGCAGGTATGTTTTTTTTCAATGCAAGTGAAGCGCGAGGAGTATTTCCACCTGTAAATTTCTTTTCCGTCAATAATCCGTCAGCACTGAAATCATCCCAGAAATCCAGTAAGCCACCACCCCAGCCACCTTGAGAAATAGAAGTTCTGTAGGACATTTCTCCTTTGCCAGGCGTTGTAAGCGCAATAGTTCCCCATTGCTCAGCAGTTTTGTCAACTCCATCACTATACATAAAAATACCGCGCAGACTATCAGATTCTCGGAATTCATTCTTGTTATTCTTTGCTCCGGTTGGAATGACATCCCATTTCCAGTCACGTTTATATTTTCGTCCATCAATGCCAATATAATTCTCCATTGAACCGCAAACTGAAACTTCCATTTTTTTGTCGGAATTGTTTTTTACTTCATATCGCAAAACTGCAACCGGCAATCCACTTGCCTCTTCATCACCTGGAATCAAGGGATTGAATCCTTTGATTCGCACGTCTATATCCATATTCGGATCAGAAAGATTTACTATTCCAAATGGATAAGCAGCGTCAAAACTGCACTCACGAAATCTTGGCAGGCCATGATTATTTTTCCCGCGACCTTCCATACTTTCATATTCAAAATATTCAATTGGTCCCATCAGACCTTTTGTTGCTATTTTATTCCCGGACTTTGTGAAAATGGCAAAAAATGGCGCTCTGTTTCCTTCTGGAGTTCCCACAAAACCCTTGGCGGGCTGGTTCATTATTTCCCAATCTCTTAGTTCTCCACGCCCTGTTAATGACACTGTCCCTGTTCCAATTCCACCGAGTGGCAGGCGAATTTTTGATGTATGTTCTAAATCATAGTGTTTCAGAATCGGCCAACTATCGTTACTATTCCCTAAACATAATCCTCCAAAAAGAAATACTAATACAATTACAATTATTTTCTTCATAACCACC
>CBFDDY010000244.1:0-4207 GCA_965603705.1 uncultured bacterium
TATTATAAATAATATTATAAACGATTAAAAATAATTTTCCTCAAATAGAATCTGAACTATCCCAGGATCTCTCCCTGTTCAATGTTACGATGATGGGATTGGGAATGATGATTGGCGCCGGGTTTTTTTGGGTATAGGCACTTCCATTGCCCACTCCGGACCCGGGGGGTGTTATCTTAACCTTGCCCTAAACAGAGTCATAGCTATATGTATGGCTATGTCTTATGCTGAATTAAGCTCTGCCATTTCTCATGCTAGCTTTAAAATACATCTGGCTTGACATGCTAATAAAAACAATATAAATTCTACCTCTTAAAAACTTTACTTGGATTATCTGGGAGGAATTATGGGTCAAAAAAAATCAATTTACTTAGGTCTTATTTCCTGCATTTTTATCGTATTAATCTTTTCTACATGCCAGAGTACTTCTCAAACTGATCAGAATAAATTTCCTGTCACGGATGGAAAAACCAGGCTTGCCATGTTTGAGCAACATAAGGAAATGGAACAGAATTCAGAATTCAAAGACAATAAATGGCAATTCTTAGGGCCAAAAAACACAAGTGGCAGGATGACTGACACGGCTGTATCACCTGACAGGGATGCCATTTATACGGCCAGCGCCTCTGGCGGGGTATGGAAAAGCACTGATATCGGTGAAAGCTGGACTCCTATTTTCGAAAATGAGATAACAACCTCGATTGGTGATATTGCCATTGCTCCTTCTGACAAAAATATTTTGTGGATTGGAACAGGCGAATCTAATATTTTCCGCAGTTCAATGGCAGGATGCGGTGTATATAAATCTACTGATGGCGGAAAAAACTGGAAGCACATGGGTTTAGAAGATACCAATACAATTGCCAGGATCATTATTCATCCAAAAAATCCAGACTTGGTCTATGTTGCAGCTACCGGCCACGAATGGACTCAAAATAATGAACGAGGAGTTTACAAAACAATTGACGGCGGCATAACTTGGGAAAAGATTCTGTTTGTAAATGATCTTACCGGTGCATCAGACCTTGATATGGACCCGGAAAATCCTGAGATTTTGTATGCTTCAACTTGGCAGAGAATACGTAAAAGGTGGAACGACCCCAGAACTGAGCCTGAATATACTGGTTGTTCTATCCACAAATCGACAGACAGCGGTAAAACTTGGAAAGAGATAGTTGATGGACTGCCAATCCCAGCGCATCGGGGAAGAATAGGGATTGACACTGCAAAAACAAATCCAAATATAGTATACGCTTTTATTGATGATTATGAAGTAGTCCGCGAACCGACTGAAGAGGAAAAGAACGATTCTTACGGCCTTCCTTCGTGTGGTTTTATAAGAGGTGGCCAGGTATTTCGTTCCGAAGATAAAGGGGAAACCTGGACACGAGTAAGTTCAAAAGAAGACAAAGTATTACAAAGGCTATGTAATACTTACGGCTGGGTATTTGGACAAATCACAGTTGATCCGACAAATGAAGATATTTTATATGTACAAGGCGTTAGCATGGCATCATCAAAAGATAGCGGAAAAACATGGGAAAGATATTTCAATGCCGGTGGCGATAACCATGGAATGTGGATAGATCCTGACAATACAGATTTTATCCTCAGTAATCATGATGGCGGTATATCCATCTCCCAGGACGGTGGAAAAACCTGGAAACGCTCGCGTAATACAGTTAATGTTGTCCAATTCTATAATGTCGCTTATGATATGGACACTCCTTTCCATGTTTTCGGCTCCATTCAAGACCATGGCAGCCGCAGAGGTACAGTTGATCTAAGCCAGGGACGTGACAATATTCCTGCAGTTGATTGGGAAGGTACTCCTGGAGGGGAAGGCAGTAATCATGCCATTGACCCAACTAATCCGAATATTGTATATTCAGCCGGTTTTTACGGCACCTTATCAAGAGCTGATATTAGTGAAAGCACAAGAGGTAAAAGGATTATGCCGGAAGTCAGTGTAGACCTAGGTCCTTTACGGGGGCAATGGTTGGCCGGATTTATCCTCTCTCCTCACGACCCAAATACTATTTATCATGGCTTGCAATATTTGTTTAAATCAACCGACCAGGGAGAAAACTGGGAGAGAATAAGTCCTGACCTTTCTCATAATAATCCGGAAGAACTTGGTGATGTAAAATATCAAACAATATTTACTGTTTCCGAATCTCCTTTGAAAAAAGGATTGATTTATGTAGGCACAGATTGCGGCCGTGCCCATGTTACTAAAGATGATGGCAAAAACTGGACTGAAATATTAAACGGTGTTCCTAAAGACAGATGGATCTCCAGGATGATCGCTTCACAATATGATGAAAGCACTGTTTATATGACTCAAAATGGAAAGCGCAATGATGATTTTGCCGTATATGTTTGGAAATCAACTGACTATGGCACAACCTGGATAGATATTTCAGCCAACCTTCCTTACGGACCTGTAAATGTAATTCGGGAAGATCCGGTTAATAAAGATATACTTTACATCGGTACAGACTTAGCTGCTTACATCACTACAGATTGTGGTAAAAACTGGCATGTTTTAGGTGCAAATCTTCCTTCAGTTTATGTACATGATATCGTTATTCATCCCCGGGACAATATAATAGTTATTGCGACCCATGGACGCGGGATGTGGGCAATGGATGCAGACTCCATAAACGGCGGTATTATTAAATAATTATATCCTATCTAAGCTGGATTACTCGAAACCAGTATCCATCCTTTCTCAATTTACTGTTCCGCATTTTAAGCATTTTGCTAAATATTTGACATCAGACTAATCATATTGTATAAATTTCTATTTAAATTAAGATCTGGATTATTCACGAGTTTTATGAATAAATAAATTAGGAGCTGCTAATGATCAATATTGAAAATCTAACAAAATATTATGGAGACCTTTGTGCCGTTGATCATGTTGAGTTTGAAATAAAAAAAGGTGAGATCCTCGGCCTTCTCGGTCCAAATGGGGCAGGAAAGACTACTATATACAGAATTCTTACCGGATATCTCTCCCCCACTTCGGGCACTATTAAAGTAGAAAATGATAATATCAATGAGCACCTCATGAAAATAAAAAAACGGATTGGCTACCTTCCTGAAGAAGCTCCTCTTTATCATGAAATGCTGGTCTACGATTATCTTGACTTTGTAGCCGACCTCCGGGGAGTAAATAAAATCAATAAAAATAAAACTTTGCATGAATTAGCTGACCTGTGCAGCCTTAATGAAGTCATGCACAAAACAATTGGTGAGCTTTCTAAAGGATACCGGCAAAGAGTCGGAATCGCTCATGCCTTGATGGGAAATCCTGACATCCTGGTACTGGATGAGCCGACTGCCGGTCTCGACCCTAATCAGATCGCTGAAACACGCGACATAATACGGCGTATAGGCAAGGAAAAAACTATAATTTTTTCCACTCATATTCTTAGTGAAGCCGAAGCAACCTGCGACCGTGTCGTTATTATTAATGAAGGTAAAATCGTAGCAGATGACACTATAGATGCTTTAAGAAAAGAATTAAATGAACAATCTTTTGAAATTATTTTCAGAAAATTAACTAAAGGAAATTAAAATGGAAAATATTAAGCATATATTTAAAAAGGAATATAAAGCTTATTTTGTTTCTCCTATTGCTTATATTGTGATCTCTGTATTCCTGATCATTGTCGGCTGGCTGTTTTTTTCAACATTTTTTCTGGAACGTCAGGCAAGCTTGACCAGGCTATTTACCCTGCTGCCTATTACTTTTGCTTTTGTTATTCCTGCAGTAACAATGCGTCTCTTCTCAGAAGAGATAAATATCGGTTCATATGAGATTCTGCATACTCTTCCTGTCAGTAACCAGGAAATAATAATCGGGAAGTTTTTAGCTGCAGTAGCCTTTGTAGGAGTTATGCTGGCCCCTACTATGGTCTATGCTATATCAACCTCTTTTTTAGGAGACCTCGATTGGGGTCCTGTTATCGGAGGATATCTAGGGGCAATTCTCTTAGGAGGGGCATTCAGTGCGATCGGATTAATGGCTTCCTCTTTGACACGTAACCAGGTAGTTGCATTTATTATCAGCATGGCTATTTGTTTTTCATTAACGCTTATGATGGATTTTGTTTTATTTTTTCTGCCAAATTCAATTGTAGGTTTTTTCCAATATTTAAGCGCAAATTTTCACTTCCAGAATATAGCAAAAGGCATG
>CBFDDY010000245.1:0-4190 GCA_965603705.1 uncultured bacterium
GCCTCTTCTCACATGCCTTTAGTAAACCCTTGAGCAGTTTCTGATCATCATAAGACTGGCGCTTTCCGTCTTTTTTAATAACCATATAAGGGATTTCTTGTATTTTCTCATATGTTGTAAACCGTTTTTTACAGGATAGACATTCTCTTCGCCTTCTAATTGTTAACCCGTTCTTGCTCTCCCTGGAATCAATGACTTTGCTTTCGGAGTGCTCACAATAAGGACATCTCATTTTTTTGTCTCCTCACTTATTTTTTTAACTTGAAAAAGTGATGTTCCCTCTTTCCATAATATAACATATCCAATAAGAACTGTCATAATTACTTGAACAGCATGCATTACAATCGTCATACCAAATGCAAGATTGACCTCAATCTTATAGAACCATATTAATCCCAGTTTGCTGAAATAATGAAATCCACCCACCATGCCTGGAGTCGGGATTGAAGCTCCTATCATAAGCATAAATACAAACGGGAATAAGAAAAAGAAAGGAATAGAAATATTATAAGCAAAAAAGAAGATCCAATAAAATAAAATGATGCCAAGCCACACCACAAAAGAAAGCAGGATATATATGAGCAAGTCCTTGAGCGAATGAAAAAATTTCAATCCCTGAATAAATTCTTCTGAAAGTACAATAATTTTTTCTGATATTTTATGGGGAACCGGACGCAGAAAAAACTTGATAACAGAGAGAGTCTTGTCCTTAAAAAAATACAAGCAGAGGGTTATGATTAAAAATAAAGCAGCAAAAAAGATTCCGCCAATTCCCCAAAAATAAAGTTTAGCATAAATTTCTTCATCAATAATAAAAATTGAAGCATACAAAGGTTTTGATACCAGAAATACCCCAAGAATAAAACACATAGTGAACACATCAAAAATCCTCTCTACAACAACTGTACCCAGGACAAATCCTTTTTTCATGCTTTCTTTCTTTGCTAAATAGATGGGCCGGACAATCTCTCCCAGTCGGCCGGGGAAAATCATTGATACAGTAAATCCAACCGCATTAGCAGCAAAACGGTTATAGAAAGAAACTCCTTTTTTCTCATGCTTTAAGAGATAATCCCATCTTAGCGCCCGGGTGATAAGATGAAGCGGTGCCAGCAGGAGCATAATGATAAACCAGACAAGATTAACATCTGTTATGGATTGAAATGCCTCTTTCCATTCTACCCGGCGTAAAAATAAATAGAGGAAAGCAATAGTAATAAGTAAAATAACAGCATGGCGTAACCAGGGTTTTTTCATAATCGGAAAGAAATACTACCACCATCCCTATTTGCTGTCAATATGAGGAGCTCCAGATATGGAAAAAATGAAAACACCATGAAACGTAAAAGCGAAGAAAAAAGCAGAATTTGACACGGAAGGACACGGATAAAAAAAAGCTTCTTAGTCTTATCCGTGTCTATCCGCGTCCTTCCGTGTCAAATTTTCTTTCCTTCGTCTTGCCCCATAATAGCTAATCCGGTTTTTATCCTAATCATATGCGCCAGAAACTCCCCGGGCTTTCCCTGCGGAATTCTAAATCTCAGCTTATTAGAATCAAGCTCAGCGCCTTCCAGATTTTCTATCAGCTCGCAGTTTAGGACCCGGATAGAATATTCTTTTCCGGCCAGGCCTTCGACTTTTAAAGTCAGGGAGGAATTTTTTGTGAGCAGGGATATTATCTTAAGACCCTTATCTTTATCTCCGATTCTGGGAGTGTGGATAACAGGCAGGATCTCCACAGATGGAGTAAAATCTATTTCACATAGGATAAGCTCTGATTTTAGAGGGATATAAACTTCCGGCTGGATGACCTGGGCATTCCTGCTGATTTCAAAATCAGCCGGCTTTCCATTTAGGCGCAGAGCCTGGATCTTGTTTCCCGCACTTAAAGCAGGAGCCAGATGGAGGCTGTAATCTCCTCCAGCTTCTGGCTTGATATAGATTTGTATTTTATTTTTACTTCTTTTATAGTCAAAGGAGACAACGGCCTGCCCTACCTTGTAGTTATTTAGGGTTACATGTTCCCAATCGGCCGGGAAATGAGGGGCAAAGGTTAAAGTTTTTGCAAATGTGTCTCCTTCCAGGCCTGCCAGCCCCCGGATCAAAGGCAGGGTTACGCCTGCTGTGGAAAAACCCTGGTGAGATACTGATTCCTGAGGCCAGGTATATTGAGTGCCTGAAAAAACTTCAGTTAAATACCCAAGGGCATGAGTGAATGTATGTCCGGCCGTAGCTTTAAGCAGGGTGCAGCCCTGCAGCGGCAGGTGGTGTTTGTATAATGCAGTTGTTACCCATGATGTCAGAAAGGGCCAGACCGCCCCATAGTTGTAGTTTAGAGGCTGAAAATAGCTGCTTTTTTTAGAGATACTTCGGATTCCCCAGTCAGTAGTAAGTTCTGCTGAAGAAAGCTTTTCCAGAGATTTTAGGCTTCTTTCCGGAGTTCCCAGGTGCCACATCATGCCTACTGCATTCCAGGGAGAGATTTCCTTGACATGCTGCCCTTTTTTATTAAAAGCATACGCATAGAATTGATTCTCTTCATCCCAGAATTTTTCATTAAAAGCTTTTTTTGCTTTTTTGTAATATTCAGAAGCTTGAGCGCTTAAAGCTTTTTTCCCGGCGCTTTCAGCCAGTTTTGCCATTGCAAATGCCGACCTAACCCAGACAGCAGCCATGTAAATGTCAGATTCGATCCCGAGCAGATCCCCATATTCCAGAGCTCCCAGGCCGGCTTTACTGTTATCCATTAAACCATCCCCATTTGCATCGGTTGAGAGGCACCAGGCAAAGGCGCGTTCAAGGGAATCCCAGCTTTCTCTGATGAATTCTTTGTCTCCTGACATGCGGACATAGTCATATACAGCAACCAGGTAATAGGGAGTAGTATCCCCGTGGATATAACCATAATGGTAATCATTCCACCAGTCTACATATCCTTCTGCCTGGGAGAGTTCATGTGCCATTTTCCCGTCTTTTCGCTGCCATTTTTGCGTAAAGGCCAGAATATCCCTTACAGTTTGAAAGGCTCCGTAACCGGATAGGCTAAAAGAGTTAATATATGTATCTCCGCCGAAAAACCAGCCGAAACCCGGGCGTCCGCTGCTGCCGGATGCTCCCAGGCCTGCGACCATTCCTTTGCCGAGCAAAGGATTGTCCACAATAAGATTATCAAAAGCGACTTTTGCCCAGGCAAAAGCCAGGTTTAACTGCTTGTCAGGAGTTTTAATCTGGAGAGTTTCTTCCCTGAGAAGGCGAAAGTGTTCCCGGTTTTTATAGTAGAGACCTTCCGGATTATTCTGGAGCTTTTTATAGACTTTGAGGATGTCAGTATGTTTTCCCTGTCCGCCTGCCAGATAGACAGGGACATATTTATCCTTAACAGTATCCGGGTTAGCGATTGTGATCTTAAACTCCATTCCAACATCTGAGAGCATATGCGCTGGTGTATAGGAAAGACCGGATGCAGCCGGAGAGCCGATAATCCCGTGGTTTTTGCCAGTGGATTCAGAAATGATATATGCTTTGAGATTATTATCCCAAAAGGCATATTGACCGCCCAATCCGGCCGGCCACATGGGCTGAAGCACGGGCAGGAAACTGCAAACAATAGATAAAGGTTCGGTGGAATCAATTTCAAGCAGGATAATAGCACCCGGCTCATTAACAGGGGTAATATAGGTGGCTTTGACTGTAAAAGATTGGTAGGTATAGGTAAGAGTTGTTGCTTCCGGAGATACGTCGATGTAGCGGACTATATCTGAAACAGTGATAGGGCGGGTCGAACTTCCTACAAAAAAGGAAAAAGTAAAATTTCTTATCAGCTTAAGAGGGTAGGCCCAGGCCTCAAAAGAGCCGCTTTCATCACCCAAAATGGCAAACTTCCGGCCGGCTTTATCAAAAGGACTGCCAGGCCGGGCTGTCCTGTGCAAAGTCAGGTCATTAGGCTGCAGATTGAAAGCCGGGATCAGCCCGTCTTGAGCATGCAAAATAGTCGAGCCAAATAATAAAGCAAATAATAATAGGTTAATAATGGATTTTTTCATGATTCCCTCATAGAAGATTATTATAAAAAAATCTCTTAATGTAAATGCTTTTTCCCCTCATCTTAAATACGCTGAAAAAGACCTAAACACCGCATAAAGAAATATTGATATTGATGAAGAATGCGCGTTCACTTATGCATATAATTC
>CBFDDY010000246.1:0-4184 GCA_965603705.1 uncultured bacterium
GTGTTTGCCTCAATGGTGTTTGCCCCTCTCGCCGGATCACTGGTGGATAAGATCGTAAAACGAGCCTCCCTTATGATCGTTGGATCATTATTAATGATCCCAGCACATTTGCTGCTGGGAATAACATATATCAATCCTGTTATCTGTATGATCGTCCTGGGTGCCGCTTTTGTCCTAGTCCCTGCTGCCATGTGGCCCTCTGTACCCTTGATTATATCAGAAAAACACGTGGGTACAGCCTTTGGCCTAATGACAATGATTCAGAATATTGGATTGGGCTTTTTTCCATGGTTCAGTGGAAAACTGAGGGATTTGACTGGAGACTATACAGCAAGCCAGGTCATGTTCGCTTCTCTAGGTGTTTTAGGGCTTGCACTTGCATTCCTTCTCAAACGGGCTGATTCCAGAAACAACAATATATTGGAAAAACCATAGCATTTCTGGATGGGAACAAGGAAATAAATTGAAGACCTGCCCCTATTGCAGCTGCCAAATAAAGGAAAAAGATGATTTATGCCCTGGATGCGGCAGGGCTTACTGGGACCCAGACAGTCCTCGTATACCCAAAATTGAGAAAATCGACTCGGAAGCCGAAGACGGCTGTCTCTCTATTATTATGCTTCCCTTAATTGTTTCTCTAATAACAGCAGGTTTTATTATTTTATCCGGGCTTATCCTGAACCTGTTTATTCATTTTGAAAGCAATCAATTAAAAATAATCTGGCTCGGTATATCCTTCCTTTCCGGAGCCGCAGCCTACTGGATAATAAAACGATATAAAAATAAAAAAAGTTCTTGATCTATTTTCTAGTGCCAACAGCAGAGGCAGAAATTCCAAGGTCAGCTACATTGACAAACCCTTCGAATCCCTTCTCTCCCATTTCAAATTCCCCCTCTACTGTGCGTTCCATTCCATCCGGGGGGGTAGGGGCCTCAAAAGCAAAGCTAAAATTTTTCCCATCATATTCAATATTCTCAAACTCAATATCATTAAAAAATCCAGACGATTCACTGATAGTGCCGGATAGCTTTCCCTCTGACTCATCCACTGTCATGTCAAGATAGAAATATTCTCCCTCTGCTTCAAGCTCGATCTCCCAATCTCCGGTTATCCTGCTGAGGTCACTAGCTTGAAAGGCAAATAAAGAAAAAGAAAAAACAAAAAATAAACAAATAACCTTAATGCTTTTTTCTGCAACTCTCATTATACAAACCTCCCCTGAATTGTCTGCTTAGTAAAAAAAGGAGGGCAGAAGCCCTCCCCTGAGTAAAAATTTATTAGTTGCGCCCTTAATAAGATTTATACTCTAAAATAATCCGGTAAATACTACATCTGCATGAAACAATTCCCTGGTTCTCCGCCTTGCTGCCCATTCTACCGTATCCTTTATATTCACATAAAACCAATAACTGTCAAAAAGGTCTATTTTTTTTACATAATAATGAGCAATGTCAGTAAAGTTATCTACAATGATTTTGCCAACCTGTTTTCCTTCTTCATCTATAACTACGATCTTGAAATTCCCGTCCTCTTCTTCCAATTTTCCAAAGACTTTAGCTTTTTCTTTTTCTTCCCAGACATCTTTCTTATCATAAGAGAGATCCTCCAAGGCAGTAAATTCACTTCTGCTCTGTAGATCTATATAGTCTTCTAAAACAACCTCTTCGGTTCTGGTAAAGACATTCTGGTAAGTCCCGCTATCTTCTTTCACTTCTATAGTATCTGCAATTAATACGGAAGTTCTTTCTGGGTCAATATGAGCTTGCCCTTTAACCTCTATTCCCTCAAGAGAGCTTATATCGCCGGACTCCAAAGCTCCTTGAATAATAATATCAAATCCCTGTACCTCAGGGATATAAACATATTTTCCATAGACAACCTTGATTGTCCCTTCAAACGGAACTTTTCCCTCTTCTATTTTTACGCCTTTATCTAGCACTTCTTCTTCAGCCTTACTACAAGCAAAAGTACCGGCTATCACTATCATGAAAGCCAGAAATGTTAGACCAAAAATACGAGGCGTTAAATCCCATTTGCTTTTTCTTTTTGCCATAGCTCATACCTCCAAATCTTTAATAGTGCTCTTCATAATTATACGGAAATTCACTCTAATTAATACTCCAGATTAAGGATATTTTATACCACCGAAAACAATAAAAGTAAAGAGGAAAATGAGCTATTTTTTTCTTACCTTTTTAGTAGAACTCGAAGAGGAAGCAGATCTCCGGCTGGAAGACTGTCTTACGCTCGAACGGGACGATCCACGGCTGCTTCTGGAAACCGAAGCCCTTCCCGAGGAAGAGGAGCGACTGCTGGAATAAGAGCGATTGGAGGAGGAGGATTTGCTGGGGGTGCTGGACCGGCTTGTACTTGAATAACTGCGGGAAGGAGACCTGTATTTAGACATATAAGATCTGCTGCTGGAATAACTGCTCGAGGGAGAAACCCTGCTGTTGGAATAAGACGTACTAGGTGGATTAGATCGGCTTGTACTTGAATAACTGCGGGAAGGAGACCTGTATTTAGACATATAAGATCTGCTGCTGGAAGAACTGCTCGAGGGTGAACGATAGCGGCTGGAAGAACTGGAAGAACTACTTCCGGTTAGAGAATATGAGCTACGGGAAGAATACTTTTTTATCGAGGAAGGCCTGTATTTTGTACCGGAAATGCGGGAATTTGGCTTAGAAACCGGCAAAGAACCCCTGCTACTAGAAAAAGAAGAAGATGGCTGTGTCTGTATTTTTCGCGCATTAGCAGTTCCTTTTGAGGGATAGGTTTTTACGGAAGAACGGATCTTTGATGATTCAGAGCTTGCCGAACTTGAGCTATAACCTTTTGATACCTGTGAGCTTCTCGCTTTTGAAAAGCGAGTATTTGAAATGCTCTTATTAGAAACTCCCGAAGCAGCTCTACTTGAGGGCACAGAGCTTTTTCTGGCTTTAATGGAACTTCTTGAGATTTTATTAGAGCTTCCTAGAGAAGTTTTTCCCATGGGAAAGGCCTTGTCCACCCGGCGTATTTTTGACCTTTCCATTGCATTTACTGCAGCTGAATTCTTTAAACTGGATTTTCTTGCAGCAACACTTAGCTGGGGCTGGCGGGACGAAAGTGATACTTTGCCTATACGACTGACATGGTCTCTGCTTAAGGCAACCTTTGATATATGGCGTGCCTGTAGCTGATTTTTATGGACAACAACAAGCGCCCGGGAATGAGCCGGATAATTACCCCGGTTATAACGACCATAATAATGATTATTTATAATCACTCCAGGGTAGCCGTAGTAGCTTAAAGGGCTCCAGCCATAATAACTGTTTCCATGATACCAGCTGACCCAGCCAGGACCCCAATGGCGGGTCGGGATCCAATGCCATCCGAGACCAAATCTCCAATGCCATCTTCCATAATGAGATACACACCATCCCCAGGGCTCATAAGAAACCCAAGTGAGGCCTATTATAGGGTACCATACCCAGCGACCATTGTAATAAGGCTGCCAAGAGCTATAGGATACTCTGGGCACCCAAACATAACCATATGGCCTTTCATATGCCCACCTGCCGTAATAATCCAATTCAGCTTCATATTCATTAAGCTCTGAAGGAAGATAATTTCTTCCAACATAGCGGTTATGGAAAGCATCACGCGAGCTGTTCCATTCAGTGAAACTATCTTCCATACCGGCATAAAAAGCAGCGGGTTCAGCAATAAAATGCCCATTTGATATCATCAGGCTTTCTTCCATATTCACCAAAAGGGAACCCGTCTCTGCAGCTGCTTCAGCTGTTCCTTCAAAAACCCTTACTTCCGTCTCATCCCCTTCTTTGACATCAAAACAATACAGCCCTTCTTCCAAAATATAAAACGAAGCATCCGGCGTATGAATTTCAAAATCCTTTTCTCTTTCCATAAAATTTACTCTGAGAAATATTCTGCCGGAAAGCAACTGCAGTCTGATCAGATCAAATCCTTTCTTGGGAAGTTCTGTTATATCTATCTGAGTATATCTGTCTATACGTAAATAATTCTTATGCCCTAAGTGAACCTCTGCCCGGCCTTCTTTTGTCCCCAGCTTATCTCCAACAATTAATGCCAGATTAACGACTCCTTCCTCATAACCAAGGTCTTCTGCCCTCTGGATAAATACATCCCCGTTCACATAACTCAAGCGGGCATAACT
>CBFDDY010000247.1:0-4173 GCA_965603705.1 uncultured bacterium
GGATAATGTTTTAAGATTCAGCCTGGCAGATTTTTTCTTTAATGACAATCCAGACGTACTCAAACCTCCAGCAGATTTTGAAGAGTGGATGAGTGACCCCCGCATCCAGGCAGGCTTCAGTTTCTTTGAGCAGCAGCTTTTATCCGGCCCCAAGACTTCAACCGAGATACTCAGTAATCTTGACGGCAAACGCCGTAAAGTTATTAACCTTACTTCTTATAATTACCTCGGACTCTCCACACATCCGGAAGTCATTGCTGCTGCTATAGAAGGTCTAAAACAATACGGCCTAGGAGCGTCCGGGGCTCCTCTACTTTCAGGTACCTTTGACTTGCATGTCACATTTGCCCGAATGCTGGCCGAATTCAAACAAAAAGAAGACTGCCTGTTGTTCTCCAGCGGCTTGGGAGGAAACTTGGGCACTATGCAGGGACTTCTGCGTAAAGGAGATCTGCTGGTAATGGATGAGAAATGCCATAAAAGTCTCGTGGATGGGGGGACACTTGCCCGGGTTAAGATGAAATTTTTCGAGCACAATGACACCATGCATTTGAACCGAATCCTAGAACAGCACAAAGGCATAAGAATCCTCATCGCTATTGAGGGAGTATACTCTATGGATGGGGACTTGGTAAAACTGCCAGAGATCGTTGAAGTCTGTAATCAATACCCCAATGTCCGCATATATATAGATGAGGCCCATTCAACCCTTATGTTTGGAGATAATGGCAGGGGCGTTGCCGAACACTTCGGACTGGAAGATAAGATCGGCATATCTTTCGGAACTCTCTCCAAATCCTTCGGAGGGCTAGGCGGATTTGTCTGCTCCAATGCAAAAATCATCCGCTATTTAAAAGGATATGCTTCGCCCTATAATTTCTCATGTGCTCCTTCCCCTCCAGTGATCGCTGGAATGATCAAAGCACTTGATGTTGCCACCCGCGACTCTTCCCTGAGAGATAAGCTCTGGGATAATACCGCATATTTCAAAAGAAACCTGAAAGACATGCAGCTCGACACCGGAGAAACCGAATCCCAGGTCATTCCAATAATCATCGGCTCATCAGGCGAGCTTCTCTTTGAAATGGCAACTGCTGTTCAAAAAAGAGGACTCTTTCTACAGCCGGTCGACTTTCCTGCTGTCCCAGCTCATTCCCGCCGATTCAGGATCTCAGTATCATCACAGTTAAGTAAAGAAGAAATTGATGCTGCCTGCAATATCATTGAAGACGAAATCGCCCGTAGACTACCTTAAACTTATAACATAACTATGGATTATCAGTCTATTTTAAGAAAGAACCGAAAAAAAGCATTAGCTTTATTGCCTGAATTAACAAAAAAAACAACATTTTCCAAACTAAACTACAGACGGGAAGATATAAAAAAAATAATTCCCCACCGCGAACCCTTCCTGCTAGTAGATAAACTTCTCGGTATTGATCTGGACAAAAAAAATGAAACAATTATCGGCTCCCGGTTTATTCCTGCAGACGATCCAGTATTTTCAGGGCACTTCCCTGATTCGCCGGTATATCCCGGCTCGCTTCAACTAGAAATGGCTGGCCAGCTTGGGCTTTGTCTTTCCTATTTTGTTATGAATTCAAGGGATTCTATTGCAGCTGATGCTCGGCCTGTCTCGGTAAGGGCAACAAAGATTTTAGGAGCCCTGTTCCTGGAGCCATTACTTCCGGAAAATCCAGTTAGACTCATCTCTAAAAATCTGGAATATGATGATTTTTTCGGCACAGTAATAAGCCAGGTCATCTCAAAACAAAAAGTCTGTTGTGTTTGTATTTCCCAGGTCTTTTTCCCAGGTGAATAAACAGCCAAAAACTGCAATGACTGAAATCATAACAGAGGCATGCCGCTTTCTTAAATCAAAAAACATCACCTCTGCTGCCACAGATCAACTCAAATCTCTAAGGGTTCTTTTCCCAGAGGAACAAAAATATATCAAAGATTCAGTCCCAATAAGACAACAGGAATTTGCTACCTCACGCTGGTGTGCCAGAAGAGCACTTAACAAACTTGGGATAAAAAAACCAGGAACCATTTTAATGGGAAAAAACGGAGAGCCTCTTTGGCCGCAGGATACAGTGGGAAGCATTACCCACCAGAAAGGAATCTGCTGTGCTATGACCGCATTAACATCTGATTACCTATCCCTAGGCCTTGATGTAGAACCGGTTGACAAGTTAATTGACTCCAAAACTTGGAAGATTATAGCTAATGAAGATGAAATCATTAAAATAAAACAATCAGGCAAGAAAACTGGTCAACTCAAACTATTGGTCTTCTCTGCCAAAGAAAGCCTATTCAAGCTTCTGTTCCCACTTATAAACAGAACTTTTTCTTTTGATGCAGCTTCCGTCTGCCTATCCGAGACAAATCCCTCTAACCAGTTCATAATTAAGCTGAGAAAAGAGCTGCACCCCAGGTTGAGGCCTGGCAATACTCTTTATGGATATTATTTTACCGACCAGAAATGGCTGCTGACTCTCCTATTTCTCCTTAATCTATAAATTCTGAAAGTACAATAGAAGCGTTTTGACCGCCAAAACCGAAGCTGTTTGACAGAATATGGCGCACTTTCTTCTCAACAGGTCCATCAGCAGCAATATTTAAGTTAATCTGCAGGTCCTGTTTAAAAATATTTACGGAAGGATGGATGACTCCTTTTTCAATAGCCAGGATAGAAGCTATCGCTTCCACACCACCAGCAGCTCCTATAAGATGTCCTATCATTGACTTGGTGCTGTGAACTATAATCGAGCTAGTATAATCCCCGAAAACTTTATTAATTGCCTTGCTTTCTGCAATATCCCCAAGCATAGTAGAAGTTCCATGGGCATTTATAAGATCTATTGATTCCTTATTCAGAGATGCGCTCTCCAAAGCACTGTTCATGGCTATGACTGCTCCTCTTCCCTCAGGCTGAGGAGCAACCAGGTCATGGGCATCACAGGAGAATCCGAATCCTTTAAGTTCAGCATAGATCCTTGCTCCCCGATTTTTGGCATGCTCCAGTTCCTCAAGACAAATGATCCCAGATCCTTCACCTAAAACAAATCCATCCCGGTCTTTATCAAAAGGGCGGCTTGCGGTTTCCGGGGAATCATTCCGGGTCGAAAGTGCGCGGATCACACCAAACCCGGAAAATCCGGCAACATTTAAAACCGCCTCAGTCCCGCCTGCCAACATGACCTCAGCTAATCCCATTTTGATCATACTGGCAGCAGTCCCGATAGCATGGTTGCTGGTTGCACAGGCAGAATTTACCGAGAAATTGGGGCCTTGAAAATTATTCTCCTTGGAAAAATATGCAGGCGGCATATTGGGTATCACCCCAATAACGTAAAAAGGAGAAGCATGATCCATCCCAACCTCCTGGATCTGTTGAAACATCCTGTAATGTAGCCCACTTCCAGCATCTCCAGTTCCAATAATAGTCCCATAAAGATGGGGCGCTTTTTCTATATCTATAGGTTCAAGTCCTGCATCCTTAAAGGCTCGAGTTGCTGCTACATGACCGAAAATTATAAACCAATCCAGACGCCGGAGCATTTTTTGGGGAAAATATTCGGAAAGATCAGGATAATCGACCTCTCCTCCGATTTGCACGGAAAAATCACTCAAATCAGTATGTTTTACCAGCCTTATACCTGATTTTCCCTCAATAAGGTTATCCCAGAACTCATTAATAGTATTAGCTAGCGGATTTATAGTCCCCATACCAGTGATAACTACTCTAGTTTCATGAGGATTTCGCTTAATCGTATTCATATTCATCCAACCTCTGGTTGCTTTTGAACCAGAAACGCCTTAACTTTAATGTAGATTTCTTTGTTTGTCAAACCACATCTGAGATTCAAACTTTACGGGCCTTCCAGTCCCCCTTCCGGAAATTAAGCACCGCTGTAAAAATCATATAGGAGATTGAGGTAACAGAATAACCCCTTAAAAGAAAAGGGACAATCCCCTATGATAGGGACTGTCCCTCAATGTTTTTCTGAATTATTCAGACTTTAACTTAGCGTTTCTTAAGATAAATATTGCCACTGAAAGTTTTGATTTCTATTTCAGCGCCGCCACCGTTAACTGTGCCCTGAATCGCTTTTTTACTGAGCTTTCCGGAAATCTTTATATCAAAGTCACTGGAAATTTCCCCACTGA
>CBFDDY010000248.1:0-4171 GCA_965603705.1 uncultured bacterium
ATACAGATGTCCAAAAAACCGATATGTACCAGCTGGAGGTATATTCTACTGATGGGGTCCTGCTTGGGGCCATCCCGCTAACTCACTTTGTGAATAACATCCAGATCAATAAAGACCGCATATTTCTCTTAGATGAAAAACGCGGAATGCTGTACCGGGAGTATAGAATTATTGATAACTAGAAAAAGCGGTTCTAAGTCCCCAGCGTAAAATAAAATACCGCTCCCTTTCCCGGCTTTCCTTCAGCCCGGATAATGCCGCCGTGTTTGTGAATTATCCGCCTTACTATGGCCAGTCCCATGCCGGTGCCGGGATATAACTCATCCGGATTTAATTTTTTAAAGGGACGAAACATTAGCTCAACATCCTTCATCTCAAAGCCAACTCCGTTATCTTTAATGAAGAATTCCTTAATTTTTTTGTTTTCTTTAATACCGAACTCAATCTTAATTTTCGGTTTTTTAGATGAATAAATCCAGGCATTGGTAAGTAGGCAATCAATAACCAAGCCTAAGAGATGGGCATCTCCCCTGACAGTTACGCCTTTTTTAATGACAAAATCGGCTTTCCGGTCAGAATTACCCTCCTTTAGTTCAACCATTTTTTTACTCACAAGTGCGCTTAAATCTACCTGTTCGAGTTTCAGTTCGACAAAAGACAGCCGGGTTAATTGCTCGATCTCTTTAAATAGCTGATTCATACGATGGCTTGCAGCCCGGATCTGAATAAGCTGGTTCTTGCCTTCATCATCTACTTTATCAGCATAATTCTGCAGCAACGACATGCTAAATTCACTTATCCCATTTAAAGGTTCCCCCAAATTGTTGGCGACTATAGAAAAAAGCCCCTCCAGTTCATTGTTTAAAGCTTCCTTTGGAGCGGTTTTATTAAATTCTTTGGATTTTTGTTCTTCTCTGGTTTTTTGTTCCTCTCTAAGCTTTATTTGCTCTTCCTCATTTTCTTTTTTCAGGGCCTCTTCTGCAAGTTTCTGCTCAGTTACATCACGGAAAGCAGCGCTGATCTCCCCGGAAGGAAGCTTAGAGATGAAAAATTCCCGCCAGCCTGCTTTGTCATCCTCCTGAAATCGGGAAAATGGAATATACTCCACTGTATCGTTCTGCCAAACTTTTTGGAAAGTATCAAAAAGCCCGGAAGATCTTACTCCCGGAAAAACAACTGTTACCAACTTCCCGACAAGGTCAGCCCGATGTATCCTTTCTAATTTTTCTGCTGTGCTGTTGAAATCTTTAATAATAAAATCCTGCCCTTTCTCACCCGCTTCAAATACAGCAATACCATAAGCTATATTTTCAAACCTCTCTCTGTATAAATCTACATTTTTCTCAAGCGCCAGAACATTTTTTTGCGCTTTATCCAGCTTATCTATGTTCATCTCCCGTATATCGACTTGCTCCAATAAATAACCTAATCTCTGGCGTAATACCTTGAGTTCGTTTTTATTCCTTTTCTTGATTTTAAGGCCGGACTCGCTCGGCCCGGAAATTTTTTTGGTCGCACTAACCATGTCTATTACCGGCTTGGAAATAATATTCTGAAGCATTTGTGCCAGAAAAAAAGCCAGCACCGCTAATCCCCCAAACAAAAGGATTACGGATATCAAAAAAGGGATAAACTTTTTACTCACTTCATTGGCTGAGGCGCGTACAAAAATCTTCCCATAGGTCAAATCTTTATCAGCTATCGGGAGGATAACAGACAAATAACCATTGCTGTAATTATAAGGCTTTATCTGTACCGGAGCAGGAGGGACAAACCCTTCACCTGAATGGCTGAAAACTGCCAAAGGCTTACCTTTGGAATCAAATATCACACTTTCGGTAATATACGGGATAGCACGAAATTTTGACAGGGCTGCTTCCAGGCTTTCACTGTCCTTGGAAATCAAGGCCTCTCTGCAATACTCTCCTGCCAGTTTGGCGTGAAACCTGACATCATCAATAAATTTTACTTTGGCTGCCCGGAGTTCATATAAGATCACCAGGCTGAATCCAATAATCAGAGAAAGAACGGAAACCAGCAGTATTATCCCGGTTAATTTTTTCTTGATCATCAAGTTCTGAAACACTAAGGCTTACTCTTATTTATTCTATTTATCATTGCTCCCGAAAAGATGCTGAAGAAGAACCATTATCTTGTGTGGCAACGCCTCAATAAATTCAACACCCATCTCGTACAATTCACCATCCTGGATATCTTTGACCCATTTGACCTTTCCGTTCAGCTTGATTAATTTTTTCGACTTTGACAGCGTAATTTGTAGATTTACATGCGTATCTACCGGAAAAAAGTTGTCACTCTGCAGCCTAACTCCGCTTAAGGATATATTCTGGGTCAAGGCATTAATAGATATTTTGTTTGCAGATTCAGTTTTTCCTTCTGCCAACTCGATAACAGCTTTGTTTTCTTCCTCTTTTCGCTTATCTTTTCGCTTTTCCATCATCTTAAGGCTCCTTAATAACGTTTTTTTCATCACTAATACATTTTCTAATCATCAGTTCCCCATAAAGACATATAATAAAAAAAAATCAGCAAGATGTCAAAGTAATTGGAGTGAGAGCCGGAGAAAAAATAAGCCTTTTATTTTAGTCTTAATAAATCCTCTTTCTCTGATCCTGTTCTTTTTTGAGCATAGACTGTGATAATGCCATCTTCATCCGCTTTTCTAAAAAAGATAAAACTTTTTGAAATACTTACTCCTCCTGCCGCAGAAGTTACCTCTGTCTTAGTCTCGCCGCTTTCATCCAGCAGCCAATATAGGGAGCGATTTTTTTCCTCATCCCAACGGCTTGATATCAAAATATTCCCCTGCGGAGTTAGGGCAATCCCGCTTAAATTCGGATGTTCTTTGTAGATAGATTTTTTATAATTATCAATGACTTTGCCGAAGCGGTTCCACCAGTCCGGGTTCCGGGAGGCATAAGTCTCCTTTCTTCTCTCCCGCCACTTGTTTAAGTCCTTACGGGTGACCTTTTCCGGCTCAGGCAGAGGAGTTTGTATTTCCCTAATCAGCTTTCCCTGGTAATTATAGACCTGCAATTTAGTACTTAAGCCATCAGAAAAAAGAACAGTATCTTGCTTATAGGGGCACCAGATAAAAACCGGCACAAAAGGAATAGGCGAATCAGCCCCCCTGCTCTCATAAGAGATCCTTGTTATATAAGCGGTCCTCTTTATTTTAGAGATAATGCCCCCATCTGCATTCTGCAGGATGATCTCCTGCGGGGAGCGATGATAGAAAAAATCCTTTTCTCTCTCCGGGCGGCCTGCAAAATTTAACTCAGTTAGAAATCTTCCATCAGGCAGGCAGGAGGCGATCGAAACTCCAAAAAATTCTTTTATATCCAGCTTAATGGCCTTTTGAAACTTTCCCGAAAGCTCCATAAGAGTTATCCAAGGATGCCCTGTGAAAAATTCTGTAAAATAGAGTTTTTTGTCTGGAGTAAAACCAAAGCTTACTCCATCATTTCGTTGGATCTCTCCCGGGCCCTGGCCTTCTCCTCCCATCTTTCGCAGAAACTTGCCTTCAGGCGAGTAGACTTTGATAAAAGCATCCATGCTGTCATATACATAAATATTCCCGTCCGGGCCTTCTTTTATCTGCCGCGGGTAGATCAGCTCACCTTCAGTCCCTAGGGTTCCGATCTTTACGGCTTCCTCAGCATAAACATATCCCAATACTCCAAGCAGGACTGTCAGCCCTAAAACAAATTTTTTCATATTAACCTTCTCCTTGACGAAGCACTATCAAATTTTTTTTATCATCCTAATAGATAATACCTCTTTTTCTCTTCAAATGTTCCACCTCAACAATAAGTTACTGCAGTTTAAGATTTCGTTTCTTTATATTTTCAACCACAAATGGAAAAGGCTTCAGGTTTTCTATCTCAATGCGAGCACTTGTGTAATTGTCTTTAAGAAATTCCTCAAATCCAAGGACTTCTTCGTGAGGGAAAAAATCTCCCATCAGAGCCGGCCAGGCAATGACTTTTCGTTCTTCCAACTCCCTGAGAGCGATCAAAGGATACTCAAAATATTTTTTCTCTACCCCGCTAATATTTTCAAAACTTATTTCATCGATCCCTTTCAAGCTTACCCTGACCTTTATATTAAGATATTTAAACAGCTCAATGAGTTCCGGTTTATAGCCGAG
>CBFDDY010000249.1:0-4150 GCA_965603705.1 uncultured bacterium
AGCATCTGGCAAGGCGGTTCAAAATTAGAGCCCTGGAAGAATCATCCGGGACTGAGTTGAGCAGTGTTTTGTAGGACTGAATGGCCAGGGGTAGATCTATGGCTGCGAGCTCGGCCGATTCCGCTGCTCTAAAGAGTCCAGTGCCCTCAATTTTGCCCAGATTTTTCGCGGCAAGGCGTCTCCTCTCTGATGTGAGATACAAGGGATTTTTGAGGGGGAAAACCAACTCACCATTCACCCCGGCTAGAAAGATGTCGCCAATGAGATCTTCGTTTGAGGCACTCAGGCGGCAGACATCCGGCAAATTTTGTAGGCCCTGCTGTTTTTCCGAATCTGCGATAGCGGAAGCAATTTCTTTTTCAACTTCTGAAAAGAGAGATCTGAACTCTTCTGTAAACAGAGTGGCATATCTCTGCTGCTCTTTTTCCAGGTCCCTCTCCCACGCCAGTTTTTCCCGCTCTGCCTCCCGGACAGCCAATGTGATCAGTATGAAGCCTATAGCCAGAGTGACTCCAGCCAGAATAATAGTGGATCTTCCCTGCCAGTTCAGTTTAAAGCCCATTCTCGGGAAGTATTATAGCACAAATGCATGCCTAATGTGTTGAGAACAGGTTGAGTTTGGGTAGATTTTTCCTCTTTGAGGCCCTATTTTTTTATTTTTTGGGAAGAAAGTTCTCCATCAGCCAAAGCTCGTGGTCTCCTCCCGTCCAATGCGAGAAAGCTATTTTTTTACCATCAGGAGACCAGCCGATCTTGGATGCCTCTGCACTCATACCTGTTTTAACCTCTACAGGCTCTCCTCCATCAGGGGCAACAACCCAAATTCTTCCTTTGCAAGTATAAGCAAGCTTCTTGCCGTCAGGAGACCAGGCCAGTTCAGCATGGTTGGATAATTTATCCACGTGGACAATGACTCTAGGTTCTCCACCTTCTGCAGGTATAACTTTAATAGTTTTGTCCTTAGAAAAATAGGCAATCAATTTTCCGTCGGGAGACCAGTCTATGCATGACCAAAAGACCTTATCTGATTCAGATGTGATCTGCCTGACTTCTCCGCCTTCTGCGGAGGCTATACAAATGTTCATTATGTGGGTTTTTTTATCTTCAAGAGGTTCAGAATAGCGTATAAAAGCTGTTGACTTTCCATCAGGGGACCAACAAGGGAAGCGATCCTGACCGGGGCTTTTAGTAATTTTAATCGGCTCTCCTCCTTCTGCTGGAATAGTATAAATATCCACGTCGTAGCTTGTTATATTATCTTTATAGACTCTTATACCTCCAGAAAAAACAAGCTTTTTCCCATCGGGGGAAATATCGTTTCCGCCTCCCGGTGCAGCTTCAGCGATCCCGTCCTCTGAGCGGAAAGGGAGGATTATGGTAACTTCACCTCCTCCAGCAGGAACTGAGGAGATATTGGGCCCCTCCCTAAAATATATTCTTTTCCCGTCAGGCGACCACCTCGGGTTTTCCGGCCAGCCCGCAGGGGTGATCTGAACTGCCTTGCCACCGGATGCAGGTACTGTGTAAATCGCATTATGCTCAGGGTTCGTTAACTGTAGTCCAATCTTGTTATCAGGTGTCCAGCCGGCAACCATATTAAATGTCACAAGTGGAAGTTCTATTTTTGCAGGAGGCGCCAATGGCTTCCCGTTCTCTGCTACAGGAACAATCCACAGCTCTTTGCTCGCAAAACCGTCCCCCGGGACATTAAAGGCAATCATCTTGCTGTCAGGCGACCAGACAGGACTTCTTGCTCGCCGCCCGGAAGGAAAATCGCTAACTTGAACAGGAATTCCTCCTGAAGCAGGTATCACCCATACGCCCGTCTGAGTTTTCTCGGGTTCTGATAAATATCCCTTTATATAAGCAATCTTATTTCCATCAGGAGAGAGAGCAGGCTGGTTGGTCATGGCATCAGTCAATTTTTTTGCAGTTCCTCCCTCCACAGGAATAGTATAAATGTAATTTTTTTTAGCCTTGTCTGGTTCTTCTTCCTCATACGAAACAAAAGCCAAAACTTTCCCATCGGGTGATAAGCTGAGACGATAATCAAGAATATGACTGCCACGATCAGTGTCAACAGGAACCTTCTTGCGTTCACCACCTGAAGAAGGGATTATATATATTTCTACTTTCTCATTTTCTCGTACATTAAAGGCTATCCACTTTCCGTCAGCAGACCAGGCAAGGGTATTGCCTGTATTGTTTGCTCCTATTTGTTCGGTCAGCTTGATTGGTGCGCCGGCAATATCAGGATCCACCTTGCCGTGGATGGGAACAACCCAGAGACATCCTTCAGAAGTAAAGGCGATTTTTTTACCACTCGGCGATAACACTCCATTACCCGGATTGGTAGGAATACGAATTTTTCTAAAGGTGGGTTTATGAGGAACTTTTTCCAATACTTTGGCAAGCCTGGCAATTCTTTCTTTTGCAGATTTAACAGCTTCGGTTTGTTCAGGATATTTGTCAATAACTCCTTGAAAGGCTTTTTGTGCTTCTTTCAATCCTAATTTTTCATAACAAATCCCTATTTGAAGCTGAGCTTTGGCTGCGATTTCACGGTTTTTGGGGAATTGCTTTAGGATTTGCTCATAGAGTTCAATAGCTTTTTGGAGATCTCCTTGAACGTCCTCATAGTAAAAGGCTTTCTCAAAGTATTCTACAGCCGATTCCTGGGAGCTCAAATTCCCAAACACAAAAATTAAACACACCATGGTTAAAAATAAAGTTAAAAAAGTTTTTCGTCTGTTTCTCATATCATTCCTCCTTTTCGTCTCATCAGTGTCAATATAATTCTTTTTCAACCTCAATGTGTTCAGGAAGCGTGAAGATATCAACAAGTTTCCGTGCAGTCATTTTTCAATCGACAAACTTGTAGCCGATGCTGCGGATGCTGAGGATGTGCTTTGGGTTGGCTGGTTCGTCCTCGATCTTCTTTCTGATATTAGCGATGTGGCTGTCCACGGTGCGGAAAGAAACGGAAACATTATCCTCCCCCCAAATTCTGTCCAGAAAATCATCCCGGGAAAGAACCTTCCCCTTATTCTGGATGAAAAACTTCAGCATATGGAATTCCAAACTCGTTAAATCCAGTTTTTGGCCTCCTTTTTTCGCCTCATATTTTTCAAAATCCAGCTCGATGTTTCCAAATCCAAACCTCGTCAAATCCTTTAACCTCTCCTCTGTTCTCCGAAACACAGCCTTTACCCGCGCTGTCAATTCCCTGAAGCTGAAGGGCTTTGTCACATAGTCATCAGCCCCAAGTTCTAAGCCCAACACTTTATCCACCTCTTTATCTTTGACAGTCAACATGATTATGGGCGTATTATCTCCTTCCATCCTCAGCCTCTTACACACCTCATACCCATCCAGAACCGGCAGCATAATGTCCAATATGATCAAATCTGGCTTCTCCCCTCTTGCCAATTCCAATCCCTCCTCTCCATCCTCTGCTGCATAGACTATATATCCCTGCGATTCAAACTCATCTTTAAGGCTCACCAAAATACCCGGCTCGTCTTCTATGATAAGAATTTTTTTTGGCATACTAACCTCACTTTTCTTTTTTCTGAATAGGAAGAGAAATATAAAAGGTGCTTCCCTCACCGATCTGACTATTTACAGCAATCCTCCCCCCATGGGCTTTGACCGTGTGCTTGACAAGGGCCAATCCCAATCCCGTTCCTTTGACCGACTGACGGATGGTGCTACGTCCTTGATAGAACTTGTCGAAAATCTTGTTCAACTCATGGGGAGGAATCCCAATCCCTCTATCCTTGACTTCTATGAAAACATTCGTGTTGTCCTTTCTGACATTGACCGTAATATCTTTTCTGTCGGGCGAAAATTTCACAGCATTATCCAGAAGATTATTGAGAACCTGGGACAAGGCTTCTTTATCTATCCCGATACAAGGAATATTCTCAGATATCTGCGCTTGAATCTTTAATCCTTTCGAGAATTCCTCTTTCTTAAAATCTTCAATCCGCTCTGTCACCAATTGAGCTACATCGGTTTCCACAAATTCGTACTCTTTTTTCCCCTCTTCGATCTTGGAGAAATCCAAGATATTCCTTACCAGACGAGTTAATCTGTCTACATCTTGAGTGATAAGAGAATAATATTGTTTCATCTTCCCTGAATCCTT
>CBFDDY010000250.1:0-4127 GCA_965603705.1 uncultured bacterium
CCCCATTCTACCCGGTTAAGGCCGGCTTTGTTGGGACCGGAAAATTCATTGATAAGGTTTGTACCCTTGTAGACAGAGATTTTAATATCTTTTGTAGCTGGTTGCTTTAGATAATAGTTAATAAGAACAGCATGGGATTCGTTTTCACCTGCAAAATTCTGGGCGCTGGTGGCTTTTTGGCTGAGCATGATCCACTGTATTTTAGGCTCGATCTTAAAAAAGTAGGCATCCCTCTTTAAAACTTCGGGGTTTAGTTCCTGCAGTGGTGATATATCTGTTATAAAAAATCCCCTGCCGTGCGTGCCTACTACCAAGTCGTTTTCCCGGGGGTGTATGATTAGGTCATGAACAGGGATGGTGGGCATATTGTTTTGCATTATGCTCCATATATCTCCTCCGCTAATACTCACATAAACTGCTTTGTCCGTGCCTAAAAAGAGAAGGAGCGGATTTTTCCCGTCTTCTTTTATCACATTTACGGATGCATCAGGAAGCCCTTTGGTTATTGTTTTCCAGGTCTTGCCAAAGTCCAGGGTTTTGTAAACATAGGGCGTGAAATCATCATTATGAAATCCGGTATAAGTCAGATATGCTGTGCCTGGATTGTGATGGGAAGCGGTTATCCGGCTTACCCAGCAAGCAGGATTTCCCGGAATATTGTCATTTAGCTTTGCCCAATTTTCACCTCTGTCTTTTGTAATCCAAAGATACCCGTCATCGGTTCCTGCCCAAATGACTCCTTCTTTTAATGGGGATTCAGCTAAGGTAGTAATTGTACAATATTGAACAGCGCCTACGCCTTTTATTTTGGAAGAGTCATTTGTGGTTAAGTCAGGACTGATCTCCTCCCAGCTGTTGCCTTGATTGGAAGAACGCAGCACTTTATGGGCGCCGTGATAGATAATGTTAGGATTATGAGGAGAGATCAATACAGGGGCGTTCCAATTAAAACGAGCGTGCTCCCTATCCCAGGTAATAGATCTCCTTTTTCCGGTTTTCTGATCTATCCGCGATAGGTCTCCGAACTGCGATTCACAGTAAAGCCAGCGGCTGTTATTAGGGTCGATTTGATTGTAAAATCCATCGCCTCCCTGTATGTGCTCCCAGTCTTCGAACCGGATAGGAAATCTTCCCTTTTTTGTGCTGGGGCCTTTCCAGGATCCAAAATCCTGCATGCCTCCATAAACATTATAGGGATAATCCATATCCACTCCTATGGCATAGAGCTGGGCCATGGGAAGCTCATCAGGGTGATACCAGTTCTTTCCGGAATCATAGGTTATAGCCATGCCATAGTCATATCCTAGAAGCATATGTTTGCTGTTTTTAGGGTTTATCCACAAAACATGATTGTCCCCGGCGTACCGGAAGGCACGCTGCCAGGTCTTTCCTCCATCTTTAGATTCATCCGCCCGGGAGCTTAAAACATATATATGTTCTTCATCATTGGGGTCTATGATTATCTGGCCGTAGTAATTCGAACGGTTCCCGATACTTTTCCCTTCCGGGCTGACAAGGGCCCAGGATTCTCCGCCGTCATTAGTGCGGTATATCCCGTGGCCGATTGGGGGTTTGGAGGGGGGTTTTCCCTTAAAAAGTTCTTCATGTCTTTCTTGATAAGAGACTCCCGGAGAGTTGGCATTGTCAATGGTCGCATAAAGGATGTTTGGATTTTTAGGATATATGGCCAGGCCGATCTTCCCCAGAAAACCATCAGGCAGCCCCATTGTAAGTTTTTTCCAGGTTCTGCCGCTGTCTGTGGTCTTGTATATCCCGCTTCCAGGTCCTGCTGTGCGGAATGACCAAGCCCAGCGGCGCCGGTCATAAGCTGTGGCATAAAGTGTTTCTGGAGAGGAGATGTCCATGACCAGGTCTGTTGCTCCAATGTGTCGGCCGTCTATTATTATTTTTAGGGATTGTTTCCAGGTCTTCCCTCCGTCAGTTGTCTTGTAAATTCCTCTTTCAGGATTTTCAGAGTATAAATGTCCCTGGGCTGCAACATAGATGATATCCGGATCATTTGGGTGGATTATAAGGCGGCCGATATGGTGAGACTCCTTTAACCCCATGTAATTCCATGTCTTTCCTCCATCGGTTGATTTGTACATCCCCTTACCGTAATAGGTGCTGTTGCGGAGATTGGCTTCCCCGGTTCCTATCCAGATGATATCAGGATTTGAAGGAGCGATCTCGATATCACCGATAGATGAAATATCTTCTTGCTGGAATACCGGCATAAAAGAATGGCCGTTGTTAACTGTTTTCCAGACCCCGCCCGGGCCGGCTCCGACAAAGAAAGTATAGGGTTCCTGCCGGGATACGGCAAAAGCCACTACTCGTCCCCCCTGGCGGGTGGGTCCGATCTCGCGGTAATGGAAAAAGTTAAAGAAATCATCAGATAACTGTTGCCCTTTGGTATTAGGGACTAGTATAAGAGAAAATAATAATAAACCCAGGCATGTTTTATTAATAATGCTGTTTTTATTTGATTTTATAACATCCTCCTTATTTATGCCATCTGCGGTTATTTTTTATCTGGTTTTTTGTGCGGGGCAGCATCTCATCCCGCACCGCAGCATTGTAAGCAAAGCTTGCCAGAATAACTGCTGCCTGCATAAGGTCTTCAGGGACCAGGCGGTCATAGACATCCATATTGGTGTGAAACGTTGTGGTGAAAAATTCAAGGTCGTCCTGGATAAATTGGAATCCCGGCAGGCCCACCGCTACAAATCCCATGTGGTCTGTTCCCCCTGTGTTTCCCGGGACCAGATAGGTCATCCCGACATCATGGAAAGGCTTCATCCATTCGGCAAATATTGGCCGGGCCAGGTCGTTTCCCTGAAGAAAAATACCCCGGAAACGACCATACCAGTCCATGTTGAAATAGACTGAGAGTTTTGCATGTTCGGGGAGGTATTTTTGGGTTTCAGGATTAGCATCAGGATCAGCATAGTGTGCTTTTACATAAGCCCGGGAGCCCAGATGTCCGGCTTCCTCACATCCCCACAGAGCAGCCCTTATTGTCCGTCGTGGCCTGGCTCCGACTGTTGTGAGTATACGCATAGCTTCCATCACTGCTGCACATCCGGCGGCATTATCTGTAGCTCCTGTTCCTGAGGGTTCGCCGTCATAATGCCCGCCTATTAATACTACTTCATCTTTAAGGTCAGAGCCCGGGATCTCGGCAATAACATTAAAGTCCTGTATATCATCCTCTTCCCATTTGACTCTGATCTCTACTTCCATCTTAACATTGATTCCTCTTTCCAAAACCCGCATTATGCGGTTGTAATGTTCGACTGCTACGATCACTTTCGGTAAAGGTTTGGGTGCCCCCTGCTTTAAGGGGCGGGGGGCGCTGACATGGACCAGCCCTTTATCCATAGGTGCCGGCCCCTGAGGGCCGCCTGGCTCGACCAGGGCAGCAATGCCTTCTTTTTCAAAAAATTCATGTACGTGTTTTTCAGATAAATGTTTTTTAAATTCTCTTGTTCTTGGTCTTCTCTTTTCAGGAAGAATGTGAAGCTCCGCCATACCCTCAAGTTCTTCTTCGGATAAACGCACGGCTTGTGGTTTGAAATTTAAAGACAGCTTTCGTTTAGGATGAGTGAGGATTATTTTCCCGCGCAATTTTCCCCGGTATTTTTCCAGGTCTTTTTCAGAATAGAGCTCTCTGGTATTTACATATACAACCTCACTGATGACTTTTCCCGAAGTACTCCTGGAATAGGGCATGGTATAGGCAATAAAAGGCATGTATTTTGGTTTAAGCATGTGGACTGAAGTATAGGTATTTGTCCAGCCAGGGCCTACTTCGCCGTAAGCATCCAGTGTAGCTGAGATTCCGAATTCCTTAAACTTTTCTACTGCCCATTTTGCCGCCTTAGTATATCCGGGTGAATTAGAAAATCGCGGCCCCAGCACATCTGTCATATAACCGATGATATCCATTATATGAGAGCGGTTAAAACCTTCGTCCCGGATCTTGTTCGTCATTTTATAATCGACCTTTTCTTGGGCAATGGCAGAAAAAGAGACAAAACAAATTAAAAACGTGATAAGTGACATGCGCAATATTTTCATAGCAGTTTTCTCCTCATTTATATATTATATTTCAATTTGTTTAA
>CBFDDY010000251.1:0-4113 GCA_965603705.1 uncultured bacterium
ATTTTAAAGGCATTTTTACAGCTCTTACAACTCCTTTTGAAGGAGAAAATATTTCGCCGGCAAAATTCCACGCCAATATAAGTAAATATAATGAGATCGACCTTGCAGGTTATGTGATTGGAGGCTCTACCGGGGAAAGCGTTTATCTAACCAACGATGAGTGTATTTCTCTGGTCAAAACTGCAAAAAAAAATGCCTCCCCGGGAAGAAAGATCATTGCCGGCACTGACCGGGAATCAACAAAAAATACTCTTGACTTTACTAACCGGGCTGCAGATGAAGGAATCGATGCTGCCTTAATATGCCTGCCTCATTATTACAGATCATTGATGAATACAGATTCACTAAAAAAGCATTATCTGACGATTGCAGAACAATCCAGAGTTCCTATCCTTATATACAGTATTCCCCGAAATACAGGTATCATGCCAACACCAGAGCTGATAATAGAGCTCTCGCAACATCCTAATATCCTCGGCATAAAAGACAGTTCGGGAAATCTAGCCTTCTTTGAAGAAGTCCGTCCTTGCTTGGCCCCGGGTTCGGCCTTTTTTTTAGGCGCCGGCAGTATTATCTTTCCGGGTCTTCTTATGGGTGCCTCTGGTGGTATCCTTACCCTGGCAGCCGCTGTCCCTGAACTCTGTTCTAAGTTATATAGATTATTTTTAAATAAAAAATGGGAAGCAGCCAAAAAACTCCAGCTCGACCTGGTTCCATTAAATCAGGCTGTCACAAAAATATATGGAGTCCCAGGAGCAAAATATGTACTAGACCTGCGGGGCTTATACGGCGGGCCCTGCCGATTACCGCTCCTCCCGCTTGGAGAAAAAGCTAAACAACAAATAAAAAAAATCCTTACAAAATTAAATATCAAAACCAAATAGCAATGACAATAATCTTTATACCCTGAAATGAATAGTAACAGCCGTCGCAATTTTCTCAAAAAAATCGCGTTGGGGACTTTGTCTGCCCCCCTGACAAAAATAGGCGCATTCGGCAACAATAATGCCGGGCAGAAGCGGCTAAAAAGAGGCAAAATGTATTATCGCCGCTTGGGCAGAACAGATATGTTCATATCAGAGATCTCCTTGGGATCAAGCCCTCTTCCCGACTGGGCCCTGCTTATGCAAGCTATTGAGAGAGGAATCAATTATATCGATACATCTCACACCTATTCAAATGGAAACAGTGAACGGCAGATCGGAAAACTCTTTAAAGAATTCGGAAGAGACAATCTTTATGTGGGAACAAAATTCCATCTCCTGAAAAACTGGAGCGAAAAAACAATTATTCAATCTGCCGAAGACAGCCTAAAACGATTACAGAGTGATTATATCGATGTCTTTCTTATCCACGGAGCTGAGGAAAAAAAGAATATAACTGATGAACGGGTGCTATCCGCCTTTGATAAACTAAAAACTACCGGTAAGATCAGGTTCCAAGGCCTCTCATGTCATTCCAATCACAAAAATGTCGTACAGGCCGCTGTCGACTGCGGGCATTATGATATGGTGCAGCTGGGATACAACGTCTTTGATATTGAAGAAAAGCAGGAAAAAATAAAGAACTATGATGATTACCTTGGAGAAAGTGGCCTACGCAGTCTAATTTCCTATGCTGCCGTAAAAGACGTCGGGATAATCGCTATGAAAACCCTCAAAATCGGGGGGAAAAGACAGAACTTGGAGAACTATAAAACAGGGGCAGTATCAATTTTTCAGGCTATGCTTAAATGGGTTTTGGAAAATAAAAATATAGCCTCAGCCTGTACTGAAATGCTCAACCAGAAGCAATTGAATGAAGACCTGGCTGTACCGGGACAATCACTTAGCGAGAATAAAAAAAAAATCCTCTTTAAATATGTAGCAGAGAATAGTGAAAATTTTTGCCATATGTGCGGACAATGTCAGACACAATGCCCATCCGGAATCGCAACAACTGACATAATGCGATTCTTAGCCTATTATGAAGGATACAATAAAACCAATAGAGCTAAAGAAGAGTATGCCAGCTTAAATCCTGAACAGACTGGAAAAGAATGCAAAAATTGCGGACAATGCGAAAGCATTTGTCCATATAATGTCGCTGTCCGGGAACGGATCCGCTATGCTCATGAAATACTAGCCTGAAAAACAGGGGGAAAACAGGAACAACAGGAAAAACAAGTTGGTAGTTATCTCAGTATTTTCTTAACAATGAAGCAATTTAACCATGGATCTTTAAGGACCGCGCACCCGGCTTTGACTAAGCCCCCCCCACGTTGCCATTGCAGTTAGCTCAGGTGAGGTTGATCTGCAGCACAAGGAAAATCTCTGCTACCGCTGCTACCTTCCGGTCCTGACGGGATTTACAGAGCATCCTTTGCACAGGACCCACACCTTCAACACTACTTACAAAGGTACAGACTAGAAAAGACCAAGCCTCGGCAGGGAATTCAACCTCACTATAGCGGATTGTGAGTTACAGAGGGCCGCTAACTCCCCATCTAGCACGGTCCATTTTTTCATTTTTATGTATATCCAGGCTAACCTGGGTTATTTAGAAGCGTCCGGATACCCCGGCCCTTAAAATAAATCCATTCCAAAAACCAGTCTCTGCTTTAATATACAGATTAGGAATAATCCTAGCCCGAACACCAATGTTTAGCTGCATTAGGGGAAATATATTAGGAACATTCACACTCCAATCTTCTTCCGCTTCTTTTATTGTCTTCAGCTGTGAATCACTAATATTTTCATCTGATCCCACCCACTTATATAGTCCAGAGTAATTATAATTAAATTCACCATTCATAGCAGCAATTCCAACCCCTATAATAATAAATGGAGTAACTCTCCAGTGCGGAACCATATCCCAGCGAAAACTCAAATTAGTAAATAAAGGATTAAGGGTTATTTCAGTAAAGGAATCCGCAGTGGCATAAGTCCCTTGTTCAAAATTCTGCCTTATAGGCCCTTCCATAGTAAACCGCATTCTAGCTTTATCAAAGGAAAGTCCCAGGCTGAAAGCACCGTCTCTTCCCTTTGGATAATATCTTAATTCCAGGCCGTAATTGTAACCGCCACTGTCAAAAATAAGATCTTGTTTATGGTTAGATCGATTGATGTCTGCATGAGTTTCCTTAATCTCTTTGGACATTTCATTTGCGATTTCGTCACCCATTTCATTACTAATTTTACTCTCAAAATAACTCTTGATAAGATCCAATGTCCAGAGGGAGGAATGGAACCCGATTTCAAATTTCCCAGACTTCTGTTTTTTTATAATACTTGGTATATCAGGTTCCTTCTCAACCTGATTGGCAAACGTCATATTAAAAATAAAAAACAGGCATGCTGCAAATATTACAATTTTTTTATATTTTTTACTTTCCATTTTGTTCTCAAAAAGATTAACTTTATATTCAATTTTTGTCAATAATAAAATCAGGAAAAACAGAAACTACAGTAAAATCAGTAACTTCAGAAAAACCTGCTTTACCTGCCTTTCCTGGTTTTTCTGGCTTTAGCTTGACAGGGTAAAATTGAAATGATAGAAAAGTCTTATCATTAATTTGGAGGAATTCATGTTAAAAAAACTTACTTTTTCTTTAGCAATCATTTTACTTATTTTTCCTGCAATTATAACCGCCCAGACTTCCCCGGAAGATTTTCTGGGGCATAAGGTAGGAGCCGATTATAAACTAGCAGACTACAGCCAGATCACAGCCTATTTTAAAAAACTCGATGAAGAATCAGAAAAAATCAAGCTTTTAAATATTGGCAAGACTACCTTGGGCAAACCTATGCTTTTAGCTGTTATCACAAGCAAAGAGAATATGAATCAACTGGACACTTTTAAAGGAATCACTCGGAAACTGCGAAATGCCAGCGGTTTAACCCCCGATGACGCCCGCAAGCTTGCAAAAGAAGGAAAAGCTATCATCCTTCTCACTTGCAACCTCCATTCCACTGAGATCGCATCCTCCCAGATGGCCATGGAGCTTGCTTACAAGCTAGTAACAGGAAAAACCCCCTATAACGCAGAAAAAATCTTAAACGATGTTATCGTTCTGCTCGCCCCCACTATCAACCCGGACGGCGAGCAGATGGTGACTGAGTGGTATAGAAAATA
>CBFDDY010000252.1:0-4104 GCA_965603705.1 uncultured bacterium
GCGTGGAAAATCCGCTCGGATACAGTCTTCGCTCTCTTCTCCTTGAAGGAGAAGACCCATGCCCGCTCATCCTTGCTCACGGTTTTCTTAATCAATTGACCTGATTCTTGTTTGCAGAGCTTCAAATCACAAAAAAATGGGATTACCACTTAAAAAAAACTTGACAGCCGGGAATTATTCTTTTATTATTACTTTGATTTACAAAGTTCTTTGTGTTTTAATTAACAAGGAGGAAGCATGAATCAAAATCAAATGAAAGAAGAAATTCAACTAATCAAGCAGATGGTTGAAAAAACCAAAAAAGCTTATGCTGAATCCTGGCAGTATTTTTCAATCTGGGGTATATTAATTATTCTGGCGATTGCCGGGAATTATATCCTTGCCTTTTTTGAAGTCTTCCAGTGGATCTGGATTAACTGGATCGCCTTTATGCTTATGGGTGTTCTCTATTCTCTTTTTCACCTGGGGAAAAAAGAAAAAAGCCGGGGAACAAAAACATACTCACAGATAGCGGTCGGTCATCTTTGCTTTGCCTGCGGGATCGCTTTAATGCTGGGAGGATTTATCTTTCCCATTTTCAAGCTTTATTCCTACGAGGTCATTCCTGTGATCGTTGCCCTGGTCCTTGGCATTATGCTTTTTGGCATGGGTGGAATCTATGAGTGGAACTTATTAAAGTGGGGAGGTGTGATCTGGTGGCTTGGTTCCCTAGCAATGATCTTTGTTCCCTGGCAGTACCGAACTCTTATCTGTATACCACTCATAATATTTGGACATTTAGTGCCAGGATTTATTCTTCGCTCTCAATTTCAGAGAGAAAAAATTCAAAATGAATCCTAAAAAATTCACTCAACTGGATAGCGCAATCCACTCAAAAATAAGGCTGGCTGCAATTTCCATCCTGATATCAGTCAAGGAAGCTGATTTTAATTATCTAAAGAAGACGATCGGAACTACTGACGGAAACTTAAGCACTCATCTTTTAAAGCTAGAAGAGAAGGACTATTTAACTGTAAAAAAAACATTTAAAGGGAAAAAACCACACACCAATTATGCTATTACAAAAAAAGGTGAGAAAGCATTTTCTAAATACCTGGAAGTTTTGGAAGATCTTCTTCATTTTAATAAAGGAGAATAAAACATGAACAAAAACAAAACTAAACTTAAAGCCATTCGTAAATTATTGTTAATTTCACTTATCCTTGGAATCTTCTTTATGCCATTATTTTCGGCAGCAGCTGTTGACGAAGTTGTTACAACAGCCATAACAAATGTTCGCATATTCGATGGCACAAAGGTAATACCATCAGGAACCGTTGTTATTTCTGAAGAGAAAATAGTTCAAGTCGGAAAGGATGTTCAAATACCAGCAGGATCACAAATAATCGAAGGAAAAGGATTCACTCTTCTTCCCGGTTTTTTTGACTCTCATGTTCATATCTGGGCCCCTCAAAATTTAAAACAATGTCTGGTCTTCGGAGTAACAACAGTTGTAGATATGTTTATGGATATTAAAACCATGACTGAAATAAAGAAAAAACAATTATCAAACCAGTCCAAAGACATGGCCTTTTTGATATCATCTGGAACACTTACCACCGCCCCCGGAGGTCACGGCACCCAATACGGCCTCCCTATTCCAACCATATCCAAGCCGGAAGAAGCTCAAGCCTTTGTAAACGCAAGAATTGCAGAAGGTTCTGACTTTATAAAGATCATCTTGGATGACGGCAGTGTTTATGGAACAAACAGCCCTACTCTCGATAAAGCAACCATATCTGCAGTGGTCAAGGCAGCCCATCAAAAGGAAAAACTAACGATCATACATGCAGCTACCCTTAAAAACTGCATGGACGCCATGGAAGCCGGTGTAGACGGCCTGGCTCATCTTTATTTTAACAATGACAATGACCCGGATTTCGGCCGGCTTGCTGCCAGAAAAAAAGTGGTTGTTATCCCTACTCTTACAGTATTGGAAAGCATGCAGGGCGGCATAAAATTAATTGAAGATCAGAATCTACTTCCTTACTTAACCCCAAATGATATTACTATGCTAAAAGCTACATTTCCTTTCCAAATTGAGAAGGAAGCATTTGCAGCCGCCCAGAAAGCTTTGAAACAATTAAAAGACGAGCATGTTCCCATCCTAGCAGGTACTGATGCGCCCAATCCCGGTACGACCTATGGGGCAAGCTTACATCGTGAACTTGAATTGTTGGTAAAATCAGGACTCTCTCCTATAGAAGCATTAGAAGCGGCGACTTCGATCCCAGCAAAAGTTTTCGGTCTTAAAGACCGGGGCCAGATCAAGGCCGGATTCAAAGCCGATCTTATCCTCGTTAAAGGAGACCCTACCAAAAACATATTAAACTCACGTAACATCATCCAGGTCTGGAGGAAAGGAATGGCAGTGGATCACAACAAATACCTGGCATCTGTAGAGAAGGCAAAAAAAGACATTGAAAATCAGAAAAAAGCACCTCCTCCCGAGAATTCAGAATCAGGATGGATCAGCGACTTTGAAGGGAAAAAGATCTCCTCCAATTTTGGAGCAGGGTGGTCCATATCCACTGACACTATGATGGGCGGAAAATCTTACGCAGAATACAGATGGGAAAATGAGGGAGCTCAGGGAAGCAAGGGATCGCTGCTTATAACAGGGATGGTCGATAAAGAAAGTTCAACTCCCTGGGCGGGCGCCTTTTTCTCTCCCGGACCTTATATGATGAGCCCTGCTAACCTTACCTTTAAAAAATCTATCAGCTTCTGGGCAAAAGGAGATAAAAAAACATTTTCTGTAATGATCTTTGCGCAAAGCCTGGGTTTCATGCCGGCAATGAAGACTTTCAACACTGGAGCAAAGTGGAAAGAATATGTCTTTCCTTTTGAAGATTTCAATATTGAAGGCCATGACATCATGGGAATATTTATCGGCAGCTCAACAGAGGCAGGAAAATTTTTGCTTCAAATCGATAATGTCCGCTTAAAATAGGGGTTAATTTTCTATTTACTATTTACCATTTACTCTATATTATCCCATTATTGGTTCAGGGTAAGTGACAAACTATTACATAGGCACAGCAGGTTGGAGTTATAAAGACTGGGAGGGAATCGTCTACCCTCTGAAAAAAGAAACAGGCTTTCATGCTCTGGCTTTTTTATCCAGATTTTTAAACTTTGTCGAAATAAACAGCACTTTTTACAGGTATCCAATTTTTAATGTCGCTTTATCCTGGGTTAAAAGAGTTGAGCACTTACAGGTTTTTCTCTTTGCAGTCAAACTTAACCAGGTTTTCACTCACACCAAAGGAGACTTCTCTCAAATAGATGTAGACCGTTTCAAGGCCGGAATAGAGCCTTTAATAGCAAATAATCGTCTAGCTGCTATTCTTCTGCAATTCCCCTGGTCCTTTGCTTATACAGATTCAAACCTTGAGTATATGATTAATTTATTTAGAATATTTTCCGACTATCCCTTGACCTTGGAAGTACGGCAGGGAAAATGGGATCATCCGGATTTTTTCAAAACCATATCCGAATACAAAGTCGGTTTCTGTAATATCGACCAGCCTGTATTTACAAACTCGATAAGTCCAAGCTCCCACAGCACCAACCCTGAATTTTCCTATGTCAGATTGCACGGGCGTAATTATAAAAACTGGTTTAAAAAAGATGCAGGAAGAGATGCCCGGTATGACTACCTCTATTCCAATTATGAATTGGATAGCTGGCTTAAGCGAATAAAAGATCTGGGCAAAAAAAGTAAAAATGTCTATATCGTCACAAACAACCATTACCGCGGGCAGGCAATGGCTAATGCCCTTCAGCTCAAGAATAAAATCTCCGGCGAAAAACTGGATGTCCCATTCGGACTTCTAAAATATTACCCTATTCTCAAAGACATCATTAAAAGGATAGAAAAAGGGCAACTGGATCTTTTTGATGATGAGCAGACCTCTGGGTAAATTAAAATAATCCTTGACAATCTTCCCTAATTGATATAATTTATATAGATATAGTAGTATTAGGAGACAATCATGAAACGTTACACTATGCCCCGAACAGCACATTGTTCTGAAGGCTGTAAACTGAAATCCTGAGCAT
>CBFDDY010000253.1:0-4075 GCA_965603705.1 uncultured bacterium
GGACTAAAGTGTAGGCTGGGGAATTAAGTATGATGTCCCTGGAATAATTAACTTTTATTGGATTTTATACTCATGGACCTGCATACGCCGAAGCTTGTCCAGGATAAAGAGGCGGTTTCCCTGGATTCGGATCAGGTCTGCAAAATGGTCCAGTGGGATACTGCCCAGAAGCACTCCTTCCTTATCGAAAACTTCAAGCTTATATGCATCAGTCTCTGTGGTTTCGCCGCTGCCTCCCGCTGACATTGAAATAGAGCTGCTGCCGCCTGTGTTAGTCATGCGGATTGAAGTATAAGCCTCTTCCTCTTCTTTTAGCTGCCGGTCCAGGGTAATTACCCAGATCAGGCCGCGGCTGTCAACTGCAATAGATTCACTGACTTTGTTCATTTCGGGGGACTCGATGCTTACTCCTCCGCCTTCTGATTCGATCTTGCCTTTGTTTATTGGCTTGCGGGCATTATAGTTCAACTTTCTATCTGCGCTCCAGAGAAGCTTGCCTTCTTGTGAAAATTTCTCTACCCGGTTTTGAAACTGGAAAGCAAGGTATATGTTTTTGTTGTTGTCTATAGCGAAAGATACCTGATTCCCCCGGCTGTTTACCAGCTTGTTTTTATAGTCACGCGGCTCCCCGAATTTTTTAATTAATTTCCCTTCCCTGTCCATAACCTGCATCAGAGGTTCAATCTTCTTTTTTTTATCATCAGACGTGAATGAAAGCCGTCTGACCGCTGCCAAAAAGTGGTCAGGGCCGAAAACCCGGATATAGGCAGTTAGCATCTCAGTCAGATGGAGGCTTTTGGTTTCCTTGCCCTCAGGGTTGAGAAACTGGATCTTTTGGATGTAGGGAGAGGCAACGATCAGTTCTCCGTTTTTTCCAAAGTCTAAAGAGCCGGGGTAATTAAATTCTCCCGGCCCCTGTCCTTCCCGGCCGAAAGTGGTTAAATATTCTCCTTTTGGAGAAAATTTCTGGATGCGGTGGTTACCGGTATCAAGCACATATAAATTTCCCTTAGGATCCAGGGCAATATCTTGAGGCATATAAAAAGTAACGTTTTCGTCTAAAGCCTCAATATCTCCCAGGGTGCGGATTTTTTCCAGAGTTAAGCCCGGGGATTTTCCCCAAATGCCGCGGCCCTGGTTGTGCACCAGGCGCACTCCGTCTTTTGTTTCTACCTTCTGGGCTGCAGGCGCGATAATTGCGGCTGAAAGCCACACTACTATAGCTGTGAAAACTTTTATCCGGGTCATCTTCTTCCTCCATCATTTAACCTGACCTATTCATAAAAAAATGGCGATGTTTTTATTATTATTTTCTTTTCAATGATATGCAAGGTTTTTTCAAGAATTATTATTAAAACTTTTTTCTTGAAATAGGGGAGATGCTTAAGGAGTCCCTTGACTCTAGCGGTTGACAGAAACCTAAGGCTATGCTATTGTGACACTTCAGTTTTAAAATAAAACTAATCAGTTTCATTAATAAACCAATGAGTTAGGGTAAGGAAAAAATGATACACAAATCAAGACAGCGATTATCGATTAGAAATCAGCTGATTCGTTTTCTGTGCTCAATATTAGTTATATCCGGCCTTGCTATTCATGCCGGCCAGGTAGAAAAAAAGGAAATAAAATCCTTTAGCCTGATATCCGCCCAGCAGTATGCGGTTCAGCACAGCTATAACATCAGAAAATCCCAACTGGATGTGGCTGCATCCCGAAAAAAGCTGAAAGAAACCGTTGCTTCGGGCCTGCCGCAGGTCAGCTCAGGTATAAGCTATATAAACAACCTGGAGCTGGCGACCGTTCTAATTCCAAATTTTTTTGAGGGGAAATTTGACGAAAAAATTCCGGTCCAGTTTGGCACCCAGCACACCGCCAATTTCAACTTTACAGTGAACCAGTTAATTTTTAACGGCAGTTATTTCGTCGGTCTCAAGACTGCATCGATCTACCGCCGGTTGGCTGATCAGGGCCTGGAACAGACGCAGATTGATGTTAAGGAAACCGTAACCAGCACTTACTATCTGATTCTGGTGTCAGAAGAAAGCGAAAAGATCCTTAAAGCAAATCTGAAGAATTTGGAAAAGACCTTATATGAGATAAGGGAAATCTATAAAGAGGGCTTTGTGGAAGCGACAGATGTCGACCTGCTTCAGATCTCGACCACAAAGTTAAAAAACGGCCTCCAGACTGTCCAGAGACAAAAGGAAATCGCTTATAACTTACTAAAATTCCAAATGGGAATAGAACTTGAAAAAAACATTTCCCTTACAGAAAAATTGGAAGATATCCTCAGCCGGGTGGATGTTGTAAAATTTGTCGAAACTGATTTTGATCTGGAAAGCAACCTTGACTATAAGCTACTCGTCACCCAGGAAAAACTATCAGAACTGGCCTTAAAAAATGAAAAATCTAAATATTTTCCTACTGTAGCTGCATTTTATACTTATCAGCAAAGCGCTATGCGTGATGCTTTTAATTTTTTTAATTTTGATAAAAATTGGTTCCGTGCCCAGTTTTTCGGGATAAATATTAATATTCCGATCTTTAAAAGCGGTGCTCAGAAAGCAAGGGTCCAACAGGCTGCCATTACTCTGGACCAGATGCGCAATGCCAGGGAACAGGCTGCTCAGGGAATACTCCTGGAAGCATCCAAGGCCAGGGTCAATCTAAAATCAGCCTATGAAAATTATCTCAATACTAAAGAGAATATGGCTCTTTCTGAAAAAGTCTATAATGTAACTTTGACCAAATACAGAGAGGGTATGGCTTCCAGTATGGATCTAACCCAGGCAAATGATAAATATCTTCAGTCCCAGTCTGATTATATCCAGGCTATGGCTGCCTTGCTTAATGCCAAAAATTCCCTGGATAAGATCAGCAACAATTATTAGAAGGATAAATACTATGAGAGAACTAAAACTTATTGCCGTATTAAGCATGATAGCTTTTCTCTTTGCCTGCGGTCCTCAGGATAAGAGGGCCCAGTTGGATAGACTGGAAAGGAAAAAAGATGCTATTACGGAACAGATTGAAAAATTAAAAGGAGAGATTGGTGAAGAAACCGGGGCCGAACAGCCCGCGGCAAAAATGATGTATGTAAATATCAGCCCTATCAAACAAGGCCTCTTTCAACACTTCATCAAGATCCAGGGGACGATCGAGTCGGACAATAACATCCTTATCCCTCCGTCCTCTTCAGGTATTGTTAAAAAAATCTATGTTCAGGCCGGAGACAGAGCCAAAAAAGGGCAGCTGCTGGCTGAACTTGACGCTTCTATCCTGGAAAGCAGTATTGAAGAGCTGAAAAACGGTCTAAGTCTGGCGCGAACCATCTTTGAAAGACAGGAAAGGTTGTGGAACAAAAATATCGGCAGTGAGATAGAATACCTGCAGGCCAAAAACAATAAAGAAAATCTGGAGAAAAAGCTAAAAACTCTTAATGAACAATATAAACTGACTAAGATCACCTCCCCCATAACCGGCACTGTTGACGAAGTGTTGATCAAGGAAGGAGAAATGGCATCTGCTGGCTACGGGGCGGTCCGGGTAGTGCAGTTATCCAACTTAAAAATTGAAGCGGACCTTTCTGAAAACTACATTGCCCGCATTAAAAAGAAAGATCTCGCACACATTCAGATACCGGCTTTAAACAGAGGATTCGAGCACTATATCGAGGCTGTTTCCCAGGTTATTGATCCCAAAAACAGGACCTTCCGGATTAAGGTCAAGGTGCCAGCCCAGGAGAAAAATGTCAAACCCAATATGCTGGCAATTCTGACTATTAATGATTACAGCAACCCGGAAGCTCTGGTTGTGCCCGGGAAAATCGTGCAAAAAACCGGCACGGAGCAATTCCTGTTCATAGCCACCCAGGAAAACAATACCTGGACTGCCAGAAAGAGGATTATAATAACCGGGGAAAAATATGGTCAAAAAGTCGAGGTCAGAGACGGTTTACAAGAAGATGAGTATATCGTTGTCTTCGGTTATCAAAATCTGGCTGACGGACAAAAAATCAGGATAAATATCACGGACTAAAACCGGCAGGAAGGCTAACTATGAAAGAATTCAAGCT
>CBFDDY010000254.1:0-4060 GCA_965603705.1 uncultured bacterium
TTAAAGGAGAAGAACCATGCCCGCTCATCCTTGCTCACGGTTTTCTTAATCAACTAACCTGATTCTTGCGAATTCGGGGGACATCATACTTTATTTAGAATTATGTGAGTGACTTCTGAATTAATTAAGTATGATGTCCCCATATCTCTGCAGGCATTACAACTTTGGCTAGGAGGAAAAAAGAGGAAAAGGTTAGGGCCTCGCTTAAAGAAAAAGAAGTCATGCTGCATGAAATCCATCACCGGGTTAAAAACAACCTGCAGATAATCATCAGCCTGCTGCGTTTACAAGCGCGTTTTATCAAGGATAAAGAGGCCAGAGAGATCTTTAAAGACAGTCAAAACCGGATCCGCTCCATGGCAATTATCCATGAGAAGCTCTATAGATCAAAAGATTTTTCCCAGGTAAATTTTGCCTGGTATATTCAAAGTTTTTCCACCCACTTATTTCAAACCTACATGGTTGACTCAACAAAGATCAAATTAAACATGGATGTAGACGATATTCAGATTGATATTAACAAAGCTATCCCCTGTGGCATTCTGCTCAATGAACTTGTCTCCAATAGTATAAAACATGCTTTTCCTTCCGGCCGAAAAGGACAAATTAAGATCAGGCTTAAACAGACTAAAGCAGGAAGGGTCTCTATTGAAGTAAAAGATAATGGCGTAGGTTTTCCTAAAAATTTAGATTTCCGCAAACCGGAAACTTTAGGGCTACAGCTTATAAATGACCTTTCAAAACAGATCAGGGCTACCCTGCGGATTGAGATAAAAGCAGGAACTAAAATTACAGTTGTTTTTTGACTATCCCTTTCTTACGCGTAAGCCAGACTGACATCTCCCCTATGCCACGATGGGACCAGGCATAGTATGGTATTGCAACCAGTTGAATATCTTCTGCTTTATCTTTTGCAGCCAAAACATCAATGCCGCCGAGTAATTGCGGTCTGAATTCCACCTCAAAATCAAGCTCATCAGGTAAAAACCGGTTCAGGACCTGGCCTTGATTATCCTTTCCTTCAAAACAGTAGACAATAGGACCCCGTTGTAGGGCCGCTTTACCACGGTCAGCTGCAACATTTTCAAGCGCTATTATCCTGCGCACCGGCATAGGCAGCATAAGTTTTATTACATCTCCTTTTTTCCACTTCCGGAACAGGCGGGCAAAGCCATTTCCCATATCCAAGGCTTGGTCTTTAGAATTGACTGTTAGACTTATTTTTTCTTCATAGGGCTGCAGAAATTGATACAGATCACTTGCAACCGGTTCATTCCTGGCCCACCCGGGAATACGGATATAAATATAAAATTCAGCATCTTTTTTTGGCTCTATATATATTTTGATATCCCCATCCCAGGGATAGTTAGTTTTCTGGAATATGTTTACGGTATTTTCAGCTACAATCGCTTTTCCCTTGCTTTCAGTAAACAGGTTTACATACAGTATTTGATCTTTAACAGCATAAATATATCCCGGTAGAGAGGGTAAAAACCGGACCAGGTTACCAGGACAGCAGGCACAGTCAAACCAGGGTTTACGTGACAAAGCTCCCTGGTTAAACTTGAATTTTCCATCTGACTCCAGAGGATTGGGGTAAAAGAATAAATCTCCGCTTAAAGATATTCCTGACAGCAATCCGTTATAAAGAGTCCTTTCCAGAACATCCAGATATTTTGCCTCTCCATGCAATAGAAATAAACGAAAGTTCCAGAAAACATTACCAATAGCGGCACAAGTCTCATTATAAGCAGTATTATTAGGTAGCTCATAAGCATCCCCAAAAGCCTCGCCCTCATGGCGGGAGCCAATTCCTCCTGTAAGGTATAGCTTTTTAGATACTACATCATCCCAGATCCTGTCTATGGCCTTAATATAAGCTGTATCCCCGGTCATAGCCGCGACATCAGCCATACCTGAATACATATATGTAGCCCGAACCGCATGTCCAATTGCCTTACTCTGCTCTATAACCGGTTTGTGAGCCTGCAAATACCAATCCTGGTTGTAGATAGAAAAATCTGAGTTTTCAGCAAACATTTTTTTATATTCTTTTTTCCCGCGTACATCCAAGAAATATTTTGCCAGTTCCAGATATTTTTCTTTGCCGGTAACACGGAAAAGTTTTACCAATCCTATCTCTATTTCCTGGTGGCCGGGAAATTCCTTTAACCCATCCGGGCCAAATAGATCTGCTATCAAGTTGGCATTTTTGAGGGCTACATTTAGGAAGGCACGTTTGCCGGTAGCCTGATAATAAGCCACGGCTGCCTCATACATGTGGCCAACATTATATAACTCATGACTGGAGCCTAGATTAGACCAGCGCTTCTCACCTGCTCCGGGGGCAGGATTTTCAGGGTCTATGGTGCGGTTAGTATATAAATAACCGTCCTTTTCCTGGGAAGCAGCAATTTTAGCTATCAAATCATCCAGATATTCTTCAAGCTTTGGATCCCGTTTAAGGCTTAATGAATAAGCCGCCCCTTCCATGATCTTAAACACATCTGAATCATTATATCTTTTTCCCTCAAAATCACCCTCCATTATGCCTGCAGCTTTGGTAAAATTATCAATTCGGCCGGTTTCCTCACATTTTTTGAAAGCAAAAGGAATTGTGACTTCCCGGTTAGTTTCCAGACGCGGCAGCCAGAAACTGTCGATTATTTCCACCTCATTAAAAGCAACCGGTTTTATCAAGTAATCTTTTTGAGGCTTTTTTGCATATGTAAGCCCTAAAATACAAAAGGTCATTAAAAGAATTATTGCAAATTTACATCTCATATTTCCCCCCTGTTTTCTGCTTCCAAATAAATTTTTGCATTCGGAATTATCTTTTTTATGCGGGATTCTATCCTGTCGTTGATTTTTTCAAGTTCAGCCACAGTTATATTATCAAAATAATTAATCTCCAGAGTCACCAACACTTCTTCCGGACCAAGGTGCATAGTTTTCAAGCTAATAACTTTTTCGACTCCATGAAAAGACGTTACTGTTTGTAATATTTCCTTCCTTTTCTTAATGGTAACTCCTTCCCCCAATAATAATCCTTTGGACTCAAAAGCAAGGAAAAGGGCAAAAATCATCAAAAGAAATCCAATGATCACAGAGGCAATTGCATCCAAGATAAGGATACCGGTTATGTGAACAACTGTAATTGCCAAAGCAGCTACTAAAAGTCCTGAAAGCGCAAGCAGATCCTCAATAAAAACCGTCAAATTCGTCTGATCTTTGCTTTTTCTTAAGCATTCAAACAAATTTTTATATTCTTCCTCCCTCATTTCACGACGGATATTTTGCACAGCTATTTTGAATGAATATCCATCAAATACCAATCCTACAACAATCGCCAGATACATGAGCCCGATATGGCTTATTGGCTCCGGGTGTTGGCACTTATGCAAACCTTCCCTAATAGACAAGGTCCCTGCTACTCCAAACAGAATTATTGCCACAACAAAAGACCAGAAAAACTGCTCTTTTCCATGACCAAATGGGTGTTCTTTATCGGGCTTTTTCAGGCTGCGTTTTAGGCCATAAAGAAGAAGGACCTGGTTCAAGGTATCGGAAAGCGAATGATATCCCTCAGCCAGCATAGTGGATGAGCCGCTAAAAAGAGCAGCTACCATTTTGAAAACAGCTATACCAAGATTTCCGAATAAGGCCGCCACAACTGCTTTTTTGCTCTTTTGAACCATGGCGGGAGTATATATATCTATTCTTTAAGTCTTACATCTACACTGGTAGTCCCTGATTCTTCTTTAAACTTCAGCTCGAATAATTTTCCATAAGACTTAATAAGCTGAGACAATTGTTTAAATCCATATGTACGTGGATCAAAACCAGGATCAAGCTGGTGTAAGTAAAAACCCATGGTAGCAAGACTAGACCAGCCGTCTTCCTGGATAGCCATCTCAAAAGCACCTTTTAATAATGGCAACGGGTCTAATTTTGGAGGCTGCTCTTTTTTAGTTGCAGTTTTTGCAACTGTTTTTTTCTCTCTGCTCCTGGTATCTTTAGGCAAAAGGTTTTCTGTATAAATAAACACATTACAAGCATT
>CBFDDY010000255.1:0-4058 GCA_965603705.1 uncultured bacterium
AACCTATTGGCCGGATTGCTCAAGGATGAGGAACGGAAGACCTTAAAAGGGATTGTAGGTATTAAAAGCATCCCCCTACTCGGAAGTCTTTTTTCAAATACCGACCAGACCATTCAGCAGACTGATGTTGTGCTTACGATCACACCCTATATCATCAGGAAGATCCCCCTAACCAAAAAAGATAGCGAACCATTGTGGATTCCTCTGGAAGACAGCTTGTCTGGAAAAGGCGAGCAGCAGGCTACTCCTACCGGCTATAATGATCCTATTGCAATGACCGGTAATACAACTGATATTGCGCAGCAAAGAGAGGAAGAACCAGGAGTCAGCCGGGTAACTCTTAATCCTCCTCGTTATGAAGGCCCAAAAAACAGAAATTTCCGCATAAATGTCAACCTGAATGCTTTGGAAGAGATCCAGAATATGTCTCTGAGTATTACTTTTAATTCCCAGGTAATACAGCTGGCTGAGATAACCAAGGGAAATGTGATTCAGAGGCTGGGGGAGAAGCCCTCTTTTCTTGAGGATATCAATAATCCCGGCGGAACCTGTACTATCGGGCTTTCCACTGATCAGATAGATTCAGGATTTAAAGGGACAGGCAGAATTGTTACTTTAGTGTTTAAAACAGTCGGCAGCGGGGAAAGCGTTATCTCGATAACCGGCCTTTCAGCCCACAGTCCTGGCGGTGATCCTGTTCACCTGGAAACCAATGAAAGCCGCGTAAGAGTCCGATAAAAGACAGGAAAAGCAGAAAGAACAGAAAATTCAGTAAAATCAGGTAATCTAGAAACTTGTAATTATACAAGTTCGTCAGTATAGCAGTTGATTTTTCTATTTCTTTCTCTCTGGAGTTACCCCATAAAATTTATCTTTTTTCAATAAAATATGAGTATTTTAGTAATTTATGTTAAATAATAATTGGAAAGCTATTTTTTGCCTAAAAAAGCGGTAAAAAGAATCAGGTTAGATTGATTGAGAAAACCGTGAGCAAGGATGAGCGGGCATGGTTCTTCTCCTTTAAGGAGAAGAGAGCGAAGACTGTATCCGAGCGGATTTTCCACGCTGGGGAAAATTCGCGTGTTTTCGTATCAACTGACCTGATTCTTGCTTTAGGCTCAGAAGTGCAAAAAAGATGGGGGAACTACTGTCTTTTGTTGGATTGACTTAAGCGGGTGATTTGGTTAAAATCTTTGCATCCGGCGGTGTAGCTCAGTCGGTTAGAGCATACGGCTCATATCCGTAGTGTCGGGGGTTCAACTCCCTCCACCGCCATTATCTCCCCTTTCATAGAGGGAAACCGGGAAAAGCAGGAAAGTCAGGAAATGCAGAAAAACAAGGAAATCAGAAATGACAGAAAATTCGTCAATGCAATGATCTTAGAAACTGTAAAAAAAACTATTCGAAGGTTTAATCTCTTTAAGAGAGGCGATAAAATCCTGATCGCCTGTTCCGGAGGTGCGGACTCTGTTTGCTTGCTTCATGTGTTGTTGGAGCTAAGGAAGGATTGGGAGCTTGAGCTTGCGGTGGGGCATTTCAACCATAAAATCAGGCAGGATTCGGATGAGGATGAAAAGTTTGTAGAGAAAATTGCCCGGAAATATTCTCTACCATTTTATTCCGCCTCCCAGGATGTAATGCTTTATGCTGAGAAAAGAGGGATAAACCTGGAGGAGGCGGGCAGGGAGCTCCGGTATCATTTTTTAAGAAAAATATCAGATAAAACCGGAAGTGCCAGGATCGCCACTGCCCATACTATGAATGACCAGGCAGAAACTGTGCTTATGCGTATATTGCGGGGGAGTGGGTCACTGGGCCTGGCTGGTATCTTTCCGGTAGTGGATGGCATTATTATTCGTCCTTTATTGCGGGTAGAGCGGAAAGAAGTTGAATATTTCCTAAGCAGAAAAAAGATTGAATATCGGGTGGATAAAAGCAATTTTGACCCGGTTTTTCTCCGCAATAGAATAAGAATGGAACTGCTTCCTTATTTGCTTAAAAATTATGAACCCGGGCTGGTATCTAGCCTTGGGCGGACAGCAGAAATTATTTCAGAAGAAAATGCTGAACTTGAAAAAATGGCTTATAAAAAAGCGCAGGCCATGATTAGAACAGAGGATGCTGACATAAGCCTTGACCTTGTTCGTCTGGAGAAATTACCCCTGGCCTTAAAAAGAAGAGTTGTCCGGATCTTTATCCGCCGTCTCCGGGGAGATATCCGGGATATTTCCTTTGCAGATGTCGAAGCCGTGCTTCAATTAGGGAGCGGCAAGGAATTTCATTTAGAAAAAAGCTTTGTATTAAAGAATGAGAAAGGAAAATTGATATCCAGGGGAGAATTACTACCTGCCCTTGACTATAAGCATAAATGGGAGGGTAAACAGAGTCTTAATATAAAGGAAGTGGATTTGAGATTTGAGGCCAGGAAGTTTAAAAAAGCTGAGATGCAAAAATTAGCATTTGATGATAAAGCCTGTGTTTTTCTTGATTGGAATAAACTTGCGTTCCCTTTAATTGTCCGCAGCCGCTGCCCTGGGGACTGCTACCAGCCGTTAGGTGCTCCCGGCAGGAAAAAACTAAAAGAAGCCTTTCGTGAAAAAGGCATCCCTTCCCAAAAACGAGACCGCTGCCCGGTTTTTCTTTCCGGAGATAAGATTGTCTGGGTGCTAGGCCTGCCGGTTTCAGAACACTTTAAAGTAACTAAAACTACTGCAGATATTCTCTCCATCACTCTTAAAGGGAAATCCACTTTGCAGTGACCGGGTTTTATCTAACCTGTACTCTTCCTGCTGACATGGACACGGGTAAGTCCCTGCGAAAGACAGGGATTTCTCCCAGCGGGGAAATCCCTTCCTGTCCTCACAACGCTCTCCTCGAGATTCTCTCGAGGAACCATGCCCGCGTTGTTCCGGATGGCTTTCTGCGGGATTTACCCGTATCCATGCCAGCTCGTATCCAGGGCTATTCATAAAAATTGCCGACGCCATATTCAAAAAAACCAAAACTTATTTTATCATTGTTGTTTTTTACCCTCCGGGCGAAGCGATTTTTCCGCATCTGCTTTATCTGACACCTTCTAAATTAACAAATCAAATAACAATTATGGCAATGACCTTATGGTGAAACAGGATATCCTCCATATATTTTATCACTTTTTATTTAAACATAAGCTTTTCAGTGATTTACAATGAATAATAAGTGGAAAGCTAATTTTTATAAAAGAGCGGTAGCAAGAATCAGGTTAATTGATTAAGAAAACCGTGAGCAAGGATGAGCGGGCACGGTTCTTCTCCTTTAGGGAGAAGAGAGCGAAGACTGTATCCGAGCGGATTTTCCTCGCTGGGGAAAATTCGCGTGTTTTCGGATCAACTAACCTGATTCTTGCTTAAGGCCCTGAAGCTTAGAAAAAATAGGGGGACTCCAGTTATTATTTCCTAATTAGCGGATTTTAGTTAACCTAAAAACTGATCCTTCCATATCTGAAAAACCAGCAGGGACCAAAGCTGATGGCTGTAATTAGCTGAGCCTTTCAAGTGAGCATCGATCTTAGCTTGGATGGCAGGAAAATGGAAGAGCCCTTCCTCTTTTATCCGTTTTTCATTTAAATTGTCGAGCATCAGGTCTTTCAATTCCTTTTTCAGCCAGTGCTTGATGGGAATGCTGAACCCTTCTTTTTTCCGGTATATGTTTTTAGCGGGAAGCAGGCGGTCCATAGTCTTTTTAAACAGCCATTTTGTCGTAAGGCCTTTAAGTTTTAAGTCACCCGGGAGCCTGAAAATAAATTCAACGATTTTATGATCGATAAGCGGAACCCGGGTTTCAATAGAAGCTGCCATGCTCATACGGTCAACTTTTACTAAGATATCGTCGATAAGATAAGTATTCAAATCAAGGAAGAGTTCACCGCTAATATTGTCAAAATCGTTCATCCGGGAAAATATATCCTTAAATGGGGCTTTTTGATTTATCTCTTTTATTCCATCAAGCTCCTGAACGAGATTATCTGAATAAAGGGATTGCTTGTCTTTTATGGAATTAAACATCATCCAGCGAAGGTG
>CBFDDY010000256.1:0-4044 GCA_965603705.1 uncultured bacterium
CCGAAACGGCTAATGTTTCTTATTACTTTTGGGACCGGGATTCCCAGTTTTTGGGCTACCATGAGACTGATTCTGTCGTTTGCCTGGTGAGGGATAAGGTGATCGACATCATCGATAGTGAGGTTGTTATGTTTGAGAGCTGCCCATACGGCTTCCGGCATTTTTTCCACAGCATTGATAAAAACATGCCGGCCATTCATTTTTGGATAACATCTTTTACTGTCAATTATATCGTATGAGAAGGTCGGTTTTTCTTTTGGGCTGGGTGCTTCCATCCATAATTTTTTGACATTGTTACCGTCACTAAATAGATGAGTTGAAAGAATACTCCGGTCAGAGTCTATCCCGGGCTCAAGTATGACGGCACCTCCTCCGTCTCCGAACAGCGCTGCCATATCTCTTCCTTCGTCGGAGAAGTCGAGGTTGGATGACTGGACTTCCGCTGCAACCAGGAGGATTTTTTTATAGGTCCCGGTTTTAATGTACTGGTCTGCAACTGAAAGTGCATAAATAAATCCGCTGCACTGGTTCCTGATATCGAGGGCGCCGATGTTGGATAATCCTAGTTTAGCCTGGACCTGAACTCCGATGCCGGGGAAATAATGGTCGGGAGAAAGAGTGGCGGCAATAATGAAGTCGATCTCTGTTTTATCGATTCCTGCGGATTTTATTGCTTTAAGGGCAGCTTGGTAGGCAAGGTCAGAAGAGCCTGTCCCGGGCTCAGCGTAGTGCCTTTCTTTTATTCCTGTCCGCTGCTGGATCCATTCGTCTGTGGTATCAAAAAGTTTTTCCAGGTCGAAGTTGGTAACAGTCTTGGGAGGAGTAAAATGGCCGGTTCCTGAAATAACAGTTTTAATGCTCATTAAATTTATCGATTAATAATAAATGATTATTAAAAAAAAATAAAGAGATTTTTTTTTTTGCACTTTTTGCGCAGATGCTTTAGTATTTTAGGCTGGATGGAGATATGAAAAAACTATTTATTTTAATAATTGCTGTTTTCGCCCTTATCCAGGTACCTTCAGCTATAGAATATGAGCTCCTGCAGATAAAGGCTTCCCTAAACCCAAGAAGGCTTTCTCGAGGCCAGGAAGGAGAGATTGTTCTTAAGTTTACTGTTAAGGAAGGTATCGTTATTAATTCCCTCCCCAATTTTATTATAGAATTAGATCCTTTAGAAGAACTTGTTTTTCCCAAAGATTTTTTTTCAGCCTCGGACCTTGAAATTAAGGTCATTGAAGAGAATGGAAAGGAGTTCCTTGATCTGACTGAACCAGTGAATTTCCCTTTTACTGTTAAATTGAGTGCTAAGCGAGGGAATCATACTGTCACAGGGAAAGTCAAGTATTTTGCCTATTCAAAGGCAGAAGGTTGGTGTTTGAAGGATAAAACTACGTTTTCCGCTTCATTTTACACCAGCAATAGAATTGTCCAAAAAAAGCGCTGAGGCATAGTCCTGCAGGTTAAAGCCATTCCTGTTCTATATACCAGTCAAGTGTTTCCTGTAAGGCAGCCTGGAGAGAATAATCAGACTGGAAATCAAGTTTTCCTGTGGCTTTAGCAGTATCTGTAATCCAGGCTTCCTGCTTCATTTCTTTTAATTTGTGCCGATTTATAATTGTGGGCTTGTTTATTAGTTTCCCTGCTAACTCTGATAGGAGAGCGGCAAGATATATTATAGGCAGGGGGATTTTAATTCTGGTCAATTTTTTACCTAAGAGCTGGGCGGCGGTGCGGCCGATCTCGTCCCAACTATAAGGCTTGGGGTCTGCAATGTGCAATATTTCTCCGCTTTTTAGATCTTTGTCGAGACAAAGCTTAAGAGATTTGATCAGGTCTTTTACATAACAGACACTCATCCTGCTTTTTATGGAGCCGAAGGCGGGTAGAATGCCTTTGTTTATCAGTCTGAAATATGAAATAAAATCCCGGTCACGCGGTCCGAATACAGGCCCTACTCTTATTATGGTTATAGGGAATTTATCCTTAAATTTTAATGCTTCCACCTCTCCCTGTAGCTTGCTTTCCCCATAGGGGGTAACAGGGCAGGGGATACTGGCTTCATCGACCTGATTACCCTGTCGGCTGGGGCCAACTGCAGCCAGGCTGCTCAGATAAATGACTCTTTTGGGGGAGAGCTTTTGGGATAGGAGGGCCTGAAAAAGGCTTGCTGTCCCCTCCTGATTTGCGGTATAATAATCAGCTGCTTTGCTGGCTTTGGTAAATCCGGCATTATGAAAAATATAATCTATATCAGTTGGAAGAGATGGAATAGTAAGAAGATCTCCTTTCAAAGGATGGATAGGGAGTCCTTTTAGCCATTTTAAGTTATTAAGGTCACGAATCAGAGCATATATTTTAATATTATGTTTTAATAATGAATCAATAAGATGACTTCCAATAAAGCCTGTTCCGCCGGTTACGAATGCTTTCATAAGTCGAATTGTAATCAAATTGTTTTATCGCGTCAATTATTTCAAGCATGAATTATTCGAGAAAAATGCCGATATTAATGATAACTCTTGAAAAAAAAGTAAAATAACATAGAATATTCCCTAACCTGGATTATTCAAGGAGGATATAGTGACAATTTTTGATAAATGCTATAAGTTTACAAGGGCTGAGGAAGCACAGGAACAAGGCTTCTATCCCTATTTTACGCCCATTCAAGAAGTTAATGGCAATAAAGTTTTAGTCAATGGCAAAGAGATGATCATGGTCGGCTCCAATAATTACCTTGGCTTGCTGGATCATCCTAAAGTCATACAAGCTGCAAAAGATGCTGTTGACAGATATGGTGTGGCAACCTGTGGGTCAAGGTTTCTCAATGGGACTCTGGATATTCATGTTGAGCTGGAAGAAAGATTGGCTAAATATATGAAAACTGAAGCTGCTTTAACATTTAGTACGGGTTTCCAAACAAACCAGGGGATCATATCCACAATTATTGGCAGGGGGGATGCTGTAATAACCGACCGTATGGACCATGCCAGTATTATTGATGCCTGCCGTCTTTCCTACGGAGATGTTTATAAATATAAACATAATAACATGGAAGATCTGGAAAGGCTTCTGTCTTCTTTGGGCGATAAAGTCAATAAAATGATTGTAGTTGATGGTGTGTTCAGTATGGAGGGCGATCTCACTGACCTGCCGGGAGTAGTAAAGCTGGCAAAGAAATACAAAGCTCAGCTTATGGTCGATGATGCCCATGGGGTTGGCGTAATGGGAGAGAACGGTAGAGGAACAGCCGAGCATTTTGGAGTTGAAGAGGATGTTGATCTAGTCATGGGGACTTTCAGCAAATCCTTTGCATCCCTGGGAGGTTTTGTTGTCGGGGAGAAGAAAGTAATCTCATATATAAAACATCACGCCCGCGCTTTGATCTTTAGTGCCAGTATCACTCCGGCTTCTGTTGCCACTGTTCTGGCTACCCTTGATATCTTTGAGAAAGAACCTGAGCGGAGAATAAGACTTTGGGAGATCACCGCTAAAATGCGAAATGGTTTCCAGGCTATGGGGTATGATACCGGGCCGACTGAGACTCCGGTTATTCCTGTTATCATTGGAGATGACGAGAGGGCATTTATGTTGTGGAAGATGTTAAGGGAGTTTGGGATTTTTACAAATGCTGTAGTATATCCGGCAGTTCCTCATGGTCAGGCGCTTATAAGAACAAGCTATTCAGCTTCTCATTCTGATGAAGAACTTGATACTGTCCTTGCCAGTTTTGAAAAATGCGGAAAAATGTTGGGAGTTTTAAAGTAAATGGAACAATTCGCAGGAATTTTAGTTATATAAAGTACTATGGCGTGGAGAATCAGAATGATATTTCAAATGAGAAAGATAGTAGTAGCCTTTTTTCTAATGATCAGTTGTTTCACCCTATTGGCGGCAGTACAGACCATTCTGCCGGTCGAACAAGTCAAAGCCGGCATGACTGGCAAGGGAAAAACAGTTTATAAAGGCACAAAAATCGAAGAATTTGATGTAGAAATATTGGGTGTATTACGAAATGATCCCAGTCACGGGCCAAAAAAAAGT
>CBFDDY010000257.1:0-4043 GCA_965603705.1 uncultured bacterium
CAACAGACCAAGAAGTGGTCAAAGTAACCGAAGCGGAGGTAGTATATGTTGCAGTCGACCGCAATTGGAAACCAGTACCTCTCTACAAAGAGAAGTAACTTGGGGGCAGGCCCCATTAATAAGATTCGAGGATAATCTCTCTCAAAAACTCAGCAAAGCGACGGTTAAAGCGTTGGGGGTCCTCTATCATTAAAAAATGTCCGGTATTGGGGATAAAGCGTAATTTAAAATCCTCGGTGTTTCCCCTGATCACCTTAAAAGGGACGACAGGCAGGTCGGAATTCAGGGAACGAATGGGAAGATCTAGATCCTTTAAGGCCGCTGCCCCGTCAAATTTTAAAACATCCTCAAGTGCACTCAGGGCCATTTCCGGCGAAGCTGCCGCCATATCCAAGATGATCTTCTTTCTAAAATCTTCAGATGCTGTTGACCTGAAATAATTTTCCAGAACATATCTCCTCATTCCGTCAAAAAAATCAGGTTTGAACATGCTCAATAAAGCATCGATTTTCTCTCTTTCATAGCTTTTCATATAGATATCACTAAAAGTGCCTGTGCCCAACAACCCAATGACACGCTGCGGCATCAGCCTGGCTGTATCCAATATCACAGGCCCTGCTATATCATGCCCGACCAGAACAACATTATAGAGATCGAGTTTTTCTAAAACTGCAGCCACATCCCCGGCAAAAGCATTTACAGTCCAATTTTTGCGCTCCTTCCCGGATTCCCCATGCCCGGCAAGGTCAAGGGTTACCACCTGGTAATATACTTTAAAGGATGGTATCTGGGCATCCCAGTAGCTCTTGTCAGTACACCAGCCGTGCACAAATACCAATGAGACATCGCCTTCTCCCTGGACTTTAAAATGGATGGGAACACCATCAGCTGACTCGGCATAATTTTTTCCTACTGCAACATCTTTTGAAGTTTTTGAATCCTTATTACAGGAGAAAAAACTCAGGTAGAGAATAAATACCAAAAGCATTACCTGCCTTAGATATTTCATGGTTTCCTCCCTTTTTATTTGGTTAAAATCCCGAAATCCCCCACTTTCCAGGAACCGTTTTCCTGCACATAAAGGATTGTGCGTTCTATCTCCCTTTCATTTTCATCCTCATATTTTAAATCGATCAACTGCCAGTCTGCCAGGCTCCGGTACTGTAACTTTACCTGAGCTACTGAGGGGCTGACGAAATTTTTCCCACGAAATTTTTTAAGAACCTTTTTATCCCGGCCATAGTTTTTGATAAAAACCGGCAAAAGCTCTCTAGCCTGCGAGTCCTTTAAAATATATTCTTCAATATAATCTTTAGGCGAATAATATTCATCAACTCTCACCCATTCATATTCCTTATTATCAGACTGGGATTTTTTAGAAGACAGGGCTTTTAAACCAAAGTATCCTCCAATCAACACTACATCAATAATAATTATAATAATTATGATCTTTATAACTTTACTCATAAAATCCTCCTATGTTACTTTTTTCTTTAGAAAAAAGTAACATGTCCCCATTTTTTAATGTGCCCAAAATAAAGTCTTCAATTGGTTGTTGAGCTTTTTCGCCTTTTCAAGGGCCAAAAGGGCGCGGGAATGAGTATAAGAGGTTAGATATTTTTTCGCCTCTTCCTTATCCTTTTTATATAGGTTCAGCGCTGTTTCCTCAACTGCAGACTGGATAATAAACTGTTCCTTTTCAAAAGGATCCCATACTTCTCTGACTATTTTTATGGCCTTTTTATAATTTATATCAACCAGGTTCTCCAGAGCATTAAAAGCATCAAAAGCAAAATCCGGATCAAAATCAAAAGTTCCAGCCGGGGGATCAAAGTGATAAGAGAGGGTCAATTGTTCTTTAATATCCCCCTGCTTATAATAGGCCTCGGGAGGAGCGGTTATGCCCAGATACCAGGGAGTAAGCACACTTGAACAGGGGGCTGCCGTAGTACGCCAGACCAGACATCCGATCTCTTTCGGTAGCCAGTTTCTCAACTGGTATACAGCCCCTTCCTGGGTAGTGGGGCCGCAGATATTGGCCGCCAGTCTCCTCAGCTTGTGAGGAGAGCCAAGGGAATAATTTTTTGTAGCATCAAACTCTGTCCCTTCATTATGGCTTCTTAAAATAGCAGCAACATCTTCTATTGTCATCTTATGAGCAGCCTTAACAGAAAACGGAAGCTGCTTATCCGGGGGAAGGACAATCCATCTCCCCTGTACTTTGGATTGAGCATACCATTGGCGCGGATCAATGCTGTATTTTTCCCTGAAGCTTCCTTTTCTGGGATTGTAATTAAAAGCTTCCCTGAAGCTGAAAGGTTTACCAGAGGCTGGATCATACCAGCCCCGTTTGGCCGCATACTCTTTCAAACCGGGAGAGGCTAAAACATTATCTGGATCACTAAGGTCAGCTTCAGGGCCGATGATATGAATATTAGGCAGCAGGACTACTTCATCATCCGGGCACCTCTGCGCGATCCAGTGTTTTCCCCTTACTATAGCCAATACCCAGGCTTCTTCCGGATCTGCAATCATCAAAGAACGCCCTGAAGAAATATAACCGAAACGTTCAATAAGCTCGCCTGCGATCTTTACCCCTTCTCTGGCTGTCTTAGCTCGTTGGGCAACCAGCCTTCTCAGCATATACCCGATGCCGCCGTCTGTGATATCCCCCCGTTCACAAAGCTCTTCGTAAGAATCCTCCTTGGTAGGACAATTGTCTGAACTGACAGCTACTCCCCATTCATTAAAATAGGAATCACCAAAGTCGACTCCGGGATTTTCCTGCCATATCAAAGCCCAGGTCTCTTCCACCTGGGGCAGAGTTCCTCCATTTTTTAATGTTACTTTTGTACCCGCTTCATATTTTATCCTGGGAACACAGCGGTAATTAATGATCCTGCGGCCGCCGTTCTGCTCATTATGCCCGAACAGAACAGAACCATCAGCTGAAGCCTTCTTCCCCACTAGCACTGTAAAACAATCCGCTGCTATATAATTAGCTATAAATATAGCTGTAAGCAATAGTATAAGTACTCTAAAACAGAGTTTTGTTTTCCTCATATTTTTTCTCCTGAAGAGGTTTTTTCTTTATTCTACTTTAGCAGTATAGCCGACATAATTCAAACTGAACCTTTGTATAACTTTTTGCGTATATAAAAGAAAAAAGAAAAAAAATAATAATAAATGGAAGATAGGATCAATTTCAAATAATAAAACCTTGTTAAAATCAAATGAAGTTATATAATGAAATCTTTTTAGGCATTATAATTTAGGTGAGGTGAGCATGAAGCAAAAAACATTACTTGTATTAATCAGTATTCTAATCTTCTCAGTTTCAAGCTACTCAGCTCCAGCAAAAATCAGTTTTGACAGCTATCATTCTCCGGCTAAACTGAATAAAGCCCTGCAAGAATTTGCCAGCGCCAATCCCAAGTTCACAAAACTGCATAAGCTGGCTGTAAGCCCCGGATTACATCTGGTGAGCCTGCTTGAAATCGGACCCGAAACCGGCAAGATGAAAAAATCCCTCCCGGCTGTTTTTGTAGCCGCTAATATGGAAGGCACAGTCCCTATCTCAAGTGAAGCTGCCCTATATCTTATCGAGATGATCCTTAAAAAACCGGAAGTGCGCAAAGATAAGACTTGGTATGTCTTAGCCTGCGGAAACCCTGATGCAGCAGCTGCCTATTTTGCCAAACCGCTTCAAATGAAGACCCGAAACTCCCGGCCCCACAATGACGACATGGATGACAGCACAGATGAAGACGGAAGCGATGACCTGGATGGGAATAGTATTATAACCTCTATGCGGGTTAAAGACCCTGAGGGAGAATGGATCGCTTTACCGGGAGATCCCCGGCTTATGAAAAAGGCAGACCCAGTAAAAGGCGAAAAAGGGATCTACAAACTCTTCTCTGAAGGCCTGGATAACGATAAAGACGGAAAATACAATGAAGACGGCTCCGGAGGAGTCAATATCGGTATTAATTTCCCCCACCTCTTTAAATCCCATACTAAAACAGGCGGCGACTGGGCCGGAA
>CBFDDY010000258.1:0-4031 GCA_965603705.1 uncultured bacterium
ACAAAAATATAACAGCGGCCCAAAGGAGAAGTTGTTTTCCTATCGAAACGATAGGAATTTGTTTTTTTTGTTCATGACGATTTTCTCTGAATTTCATCAAATTTTCACCCTTTGAGCTGCCCGTCAATAATACAAAGAGCAAACATATACTGTCAACAATAAGTTAACATTTGACATTAAAAAAACTTGACAGGCGCAGTTTCACGTTGTATATTTTGACCGACCCGTCAGTCAATATAGAATAAGACAATGCCGAAAAAAATCAATAAAGAAGAAAAAAAAGCAAACATTTTGGAAGCATCAATAAGGGTATTTGCCAAAAAAGGCGTAACTAAAACCAAAATGTCTGATATTGCTGAGGCTGCTGCCATTGGAAAGGGTACTATCTATGAATATTTTCGGAGTAAAGACGATATCTTTTTAGCATCATTCCATTTTTTTCTAGAAAACGTTGATAGCGTTATTTCCCAGCGATTGTATCGTATCTCAGATCCCAAGGAAAAATTGCTCGCCTATTCTTCTGCCTGGGCGGAAATATTCGAAGGCGATTATCTGGAATATGCAACCATAGTGCTTGATTTTTGGGCGGAAAGTATCCGAAATAATCAAGAGGCCATTGCCTTAGATCTTGTGAAAATTTATGACGAAAATCGAAAAATGGTCAAATCCCTGCTGGAGGATTGTATAACAAAAGATAAAATGTCTTCGCTTGATACGAAGATTGCCGCTTCCATTCTGATAGGCTCTTTAGAAGGCCTATTTATTCAGTGGATATTAGATCGTTCTGCATTTGATTTTAAAGAAGCCGCTAAACTTTCAACGAAAATCATAATCGATGGACTCAAAAAGGGGGATTAAATGTTCATTTTCTTGTGCCAATATATGACCGGGTGGTCAGTCAATTGGTCAGTAGGGTCTAGGGAGGAATGTTGATGAAAAAAACAATGCTTTTAGGATTGCTTGTATTTCTTCTGACTCCAGGTCTATTCAGCCAGGATCTGACAGGGGAAGATATCATTCAGAAAGTCAATGATTTGTTTAACTTCGATTCGAGTTACTCAAAATCAAAAATGACCATTGTGACAACCTCAGGCCAAAAGCGCACTTTTATCTCTGAATCGTGGAGCAAAAACAAAGGAGAGAAAAACCTTGTGCGTTATCTGGAACCGAGGCGTGTGAAGGGGCAGGCCGTGTTGATGCTGAATAATGCCGATGACATCTGGATGTATTTTCCCCGGACCCAGCGCGTTCGAAAGCTGGCTTCCCATGCCAAAAAACAGAAGATGCAGGGCAGCGATTTTTCCTACGAGGATATGGGGAGTGGAGACGCTTTTATCAAAGATTTCAGTTCAAAAAAACTTGAAGATGAAAAAATGGAGGGATATGACTGCTACAAGCTGGAGCTTTCTCGCAACCCGGACGGTGACGTTTCCTATTCCAGATTAATCATGTGGGTGATTAAAGAGAATTTCGTTCCTGTGGTTATCGATTATTATGACGAGGATGATCCAACTCTATGGCAAAAAAGAATGGTTGAGAGTGATATCCGCATCATCGATGCTATTCCGACAGCGATGAAGATTGTGATGATCAACAAAAACGACAACTCTCAAACGGAAATGGAATTACTGGAAATGAAATATAATATCCCCTTGGATGACAAGATGTTTACAGAAAGGGAATTAAAAAAATGAAGAAATGGATTTCCGCCTGGCTATGTATGCTTTTTAGCTTATCTCCCCTTATCGCTCAGAATGGTGTTGAGATATTTGGATATTTTGAATCACAAATTATGGGTACAAAACTCAATAATGATTTTATTCAGCTCTATTCCAACAAGCTGCGGTTGGATTTAAAATCCAATCTCTCTAAAAATATTACATTCGCAGCAAATTTTAATTACATCACTTATCACGGTAAAACAAACTGGAACATCCTGGATTTTTTACCTGCGGATGCTGTTGCTGAGATTCCTCCCGGAATGGAGGCTTTTTATGTTCTTCCGTTTGAGAACCGGCACTTCCTCGATAATGCCTATATCAAGCTTTCCTTCAAGCAATTTGATCTGACTGTTGGCAAGCAGCAGATCTCACTTGGGACGGGTTATGTCTGGAATCCCCTAGACATTTTTAACATAAAAGACGTGCTCGACCCAACCTATGAACAGCCCGGTCACAATGCCATCCGACTGGATGTACCATTGGGCTCTATGTCCACAGTCACAACGCTTTTCTCACCTGAGGATAACTGGGAGAATTCAGCGAAGTTATTACAGTTTAAAGGACAAATATCCCATTTTGATTTCTCCCTGAACGCCATAGAAAAAACCTGGTGCTTCCATGATTACAAGCAGTTTGATTTCGATAGTATGAATTTCCTGGAAATGCCGGAGAGAAGGCGGCTCCTCGGCGCCAGCACAGCTGGAGAGCTTTTCGGTTTGGGAGTCTGGGCTGAATATGCCTATAACTGGATGAAGATTTCCGAGAATTTTTACGAACTTGTGGTTGGCACGGATTACACCTTTGATTTTCAAACCTACCTTATGATTGAATACTACCGGAATACCCTTGGCAAGACGGACTATAAACAATACAACCTAAATGACTGGATGCGGCTATTAGCAACCGAACAAAAAGCTATCTCCCGGGATCAAGTTTATCTATTCATCCAGCACCCAGCCACGGATTTACTAAATATTGGACTTTCAACTATTTATGGTTTATCGGATAACAGCTTTGCTCTAGTCCCAACTCTGAATTACAGTCTTTCCGACAATGTGGAGATTTTTGCTTATCTCAATTTGAATTTTGGCAGCGAAGGAAAAGTTTTTTCCAGGAAAATGGGAAACGGGGGATTGATAAGAGTCCGTGCTTATTTTTAACCAATAGCGGGAAAGGAGAATAAAATGAGAGAAAAGATGCTTCAGAAACTGGCTCTATGGCATGCCTATCATCCAGGAAGAATGCTGCTGGTTGTTTTACTTTTGACCATTATTTTTAGTTTCTTTGCCGGGCAGCTAAAGCTCACCATGCGTTGGTCAGATCTCCTGCCGTCTGGTGATAAAAGAACAACTCAGTTCAATAAGATTATTGATGAGTTTACCTCTGCCACCAGCCTTGTCGTTGTTGTTCAGGGAGAAGAAAGCCGCATTAAAGAGTTTGCCGAAGACCTTGCTCCCCGAATTTTAACCGCCATTGACACAAGTAAAAATGATTCTATCCAGAAAGGTATCGATAAGATCAATGAAAAGATAAATCAATTAAAGACCAAAGAAAATGATGAGTCTAAAATAGCAAAACTTCAATCTGAAATCACAACTCTTCAAGCCCAGATGAATAAAAAATTGTATCAACGTGTGGATTATAAAGCTGAAGTCGATTTTTTGAAAAACCATGGTTTGATCCTGTTCAAAGAAGATAATTTAAAAAATATCAAAGATGTTTTCATGGATCCAAACCTTACGGGACTGCTATTTAATATCAATAATTCCATGGAGAAGGAGTATGTAGGACAAGAGGAATCAATATCCACCCGGGAGAAAGAAGACGGGGCTGTTGTATTCTTAGATAGTATTCAGAATCTGATTTTGAAACTGCAAAAAGTAACTCGGGGGGAGAATCTATCTGAAGAAGAAGTCCAAGCTGTTGCGGATAAGCTTCTTTTTGGCGAGCCGTATTTCCTTTCTTATGATAAAAAAGCCCTTATCTTAACGGCTGTTCCAAACTTCACGATGATGGAGATGGAACTTATTGTCATAGGAACAGATGTTGTCCAAGAGATTATTGATGATCTTTTAAAAAACTATCCGGAGGTTAAAGCTGGTCTGACCGGCATGATCGCTGTAGGACGAGATGAAATGGTTTATTCCATGCAAAGTCTGGGATATACCACTGTAATCGCATTAATTGCCATTTTGATCCTACTCATAATCTCCTTTCGGATGTGGGTAGCTCCGATTTTTGCAATATCCAATCTTCTTGTCGGTCTGATTTGGGCCATAGGAACAGCAGCAATTGTGGTTGGAGAGTTGA
>CBFDDY010000259.1:0-3992 GCA_965603705.1 uncultured bacterium
CCTCGAGAGAATCTCGAGGAGAGCGTTGTGAGGACAGGAAGGGATTTCCCCGCTGAGGGAAATCCCTGTCTTTCGTAGGGACTTACCAGTATCCATGCCTTCAGCCTCATCTTGCTCTTATCTGCTTATTGCCTGCTTAGCATTTTCCATTTACTTACACATATAGTTTGACTGAAAAATTAGATATCTGATACAATTCGTTTACAAAAAATGAAAGAACAAAAACTTGAAAATAATAAGAAAACCACTTCCCTTGATTTTATCCGGACTATAATAGAGGAAGATATCAGGAATAATAAAAACCAGAAACGAATCCACACCCGCTTTCCTCCCGAACCAAATGGGTACCTTCATATCGGACATGCCAAATCCATCTGCCTCAATTTTAAGCTAGCCGCTCAATACAGCGGGCTATGCAACCTGCGTTTTGACGATACTAATCCGAGTAAGGAAGAAGCCGAATATGTCAACTCCATCAAAAAAGATGTGCGCTGGCTGGGCTTTGATTGGGAAGACCGGGAATATTACGCTTCTGACTATTTTGAAAAACTGCATGAATATGCGACTAAGCTGATTAAGATGCGAAAAGCATTTGTCTGTGATTTAAATACAGATGAAATAAGAGAACACCGTGGCACCCTGACCGAGCCGGGAAAAGAAAGCCCATACCGGAATCGTTCTATAGATGAAAACCTTACCCTCTTTGAAAAAATGCGGGCAGGAGAATTTCCGGACGGCTCCCGCACACTGAGGGCGAAGATCGATATGGCAGCCCCTAATCTGAATATGCGGGACCCGGTAATTTATCGTATCCTGCATGCTACCCATCACCGGACCGGAGGCAAATGGTGCATTTATCCCATGTATGACTGGGCCCACGGTCAATCCGATTCCATAGAAGGCATCACTCATTCCATCTGTACATTGGAATTTGAAGACCACCGCCCGCTTTACAACTGGTTTATCCAACAGCTCGGCATCTTCCCTTCCCGGCAGATCGAATTCGCACGCCTTAACTTAACCTATACCATACTGAGTAAACGGAAGCTCTTAAGATTGGTTGATGAAGGACATATGGCCGGATGGAATGATCCACGTATGCCGACTATTTCAGGGCTACGGAGGCGGGGCTATACTCCGGAATCCATCCGTGACTTCTGTAACCGTATAGGCCTAGCCAAGCGTGAAAGCATGGTAGAGATCGAACTTTTAGAACACTGCCTGCGGGAAGATATGAACAAACGGTCCCAGCGGATCATGGCAGTCCTCCGTCCTTTGAAAATAATTATAGATAACTACCCGGAAGGTAAGGTCGAGGAGCTTGATGCAGAAAATAATCCCGAAGACTCAAGCATGGGAATACGGAAAATCCCTTTCTCTCGGGAAATATACATCGAACAGGATGATTTTCTTCAAGACCCCCCCAGAAAATTTTTCCGCTTATCCCCCGGCCGTGAAGTTCGCCTTAAGCATGCTTACTACATCAGATGTACAGATGTGGCAAAAGATAAAACCACAGGAGAAATAAAAGAGCTGCACTGCATATACGATCCCAAAACCCGCGGCGGCTGGTCAAAAGACGGACGCAAGGTCAGGGGCACGCTCCACTGGGTCTCAGCCGATTCTGCTATAAAGGCTGAAGTGCGACTATATAACAAACTTTTTACAAAAAAAGATCCCGCAGATACGATGGAAGGAGAAGATTATATATCCTGCATCAATCCCAAATCGCTGACCACCTTAAAGTCATGCTTGGTGGAACCCTCTCTGGCCGGAGCTGCTCCGGGAGACCGCTATCAGTTCCTTAGAAAGGGCTATTTTTGTGTCGATCCTGACTCTTCCCCGGAAAGGCTTGTCTTTAACCGCACAGTATCCCTGCGTGATACTTGGGCCAGGGTACAAAAAGCAATGAATAAAAAAAATCCTTAAAAGGAATCAAAAATGTTTAAAAGAAAAATTTCTATCCTATCCTTAATAATTCTTTTTTCTGCTTCATCAGTTATCCCTGCTTTATCTGCCGTAAAAAATGTTAATAAAGAAATCGGCCTGCTTAATAAAATAACTCTTACTACTGAAGAGAACACCCTGGAAGTCGATATTATCTTCGGGCCATATTCATCTTACAGCCATTTTGAATTATCTGAGCCAAACCGGATTGTTTTAGATTTAAAAAATATCGAAGATATTCTCTCTGTCAGGCATTTAGAAGTGATTGATTTCGGCATTCAGACTATCCGCGCCGGAATGTTTAAAACCGATACCGCCAGAGTAGTATTCGATCTCAAGGGCAAACTATCCCCTTATGAGATAACAAAAACAGAAAAAGGGCTTAAAATCACTTTCCGTAAGGAAAAAACTGAAGAAGAGAAGTTAAAAAAGGAAAAATCCCGGAAACAACAGAAAATAAAAGCTGAAGCAAAAAAAATAGCTGAGGCGAAAGCAGCAGCAATAAAATCCTCCCTTAAAAATGAGGACATAAAGAAAATCAAAGAAGAAATAAAGGAAATCAAGGACACTTCAGCCAAAGTCAACAAAAAATTAGACATATTTCAAGTAAAACTGGATGATAGTCTGACAATCCTCAAAGAAATGCAGGACAAAAGAGCCAGGCAGGAAAAAAGGTTTGTACGAATCGAGGTCACTGGGAATTATTTTCAACCAGCGGAAGGAGAATTTAAGGATACATTCGGCAGCGGCCTGATGGAAGGTGCGGAATTGAATATTGGTGTGACAAATTCCTTAGAATTCTGGCTTGCTATGAAAAATTTCAGCAAAACCAGTCTTGACGGAGACACAGCCCAGGACCGCAAAATCAGACTGATACCCCTTGAAGCAGGCTTTAAATTGAGGTTCAACAAGGGAACGGTCAATCCCTATATCGGCGGGGGAGCTGCCTACCATCAATATAAAGAATTATATAATTCCGAAGAGATAAAAGAAAAAAAGATCGGCTTTATCGGCCAGGCGGGGTGTTTTCTTAAGATTGCAGAAAACCTGGCGATTGATGCTTATGCTCATTACCGCTACTGCATTGTCAATATCGGGGAAACAGAACTTGATATCAGCGGATTTCATATCGGAGCCGGTCTGGGCTTTGAATTTTAGTTGGCAAAATATCCCACCCGGTGCAAAATCCGATAATTTTTATTTATTAATCTGACACTAATATTCTTAAACTTTCCGTCTCTCCCATAATTTTTGGGAGAATAATAAAGCAAATAGTAATTTCTCGAGGAATCTATCGCATTTTTGAACAATTTGTCAGGGTTGGCCGAACTATCTATAAATCCTCCGGTTGAATGGGCCATTTGGCTGAAAGTACTGTATATATCTTCAGACCTTTCCTGAAAAACTATCCCAAGCATTTTTTGAGCAACCGGGGTGAAAAACAAAAAATGGATAGATATGGATGCATCAGCATAAACTTTTTTTACTTGTTCAATATCGATCAGGGGATCCCGTTTATAAAAATCAAAAAGATTAGCAATATTCATCTGTATATCCGGCGTATCCTGGTAAATACTAAGGAACTGGTTTAAAATACTCGGCTCGATCTGAGGAATGTATTCCCGCTGGTAAAAAAGAAAGACATACTTCTGTCCTTCCCTGTCTTTTAAGTATTCTGCAAAATCAAGTAGTTTGCCCTGGTCGACCTTTCTTAAGTCTTCCAGGCGGGCGAGAAGCTCTTGATACCGAGTTAGCTGCTCCCTAAAAGATCCCCTCTCCTTATTACTTCCCTCTGCAAATAAATCCGCATTGACTCGCAAACTTTCATCCTGGCTCATAGTCGCGCTCATTAGCCCTGCAAGCCCGGATAATTCTCTGATCGCATTTCTATATTCGGAATTCCCAAGCAGGATATCTCTTCTCATCAATCCCTTTAACTGCTTAGTTATCTCTTCTCTCGATTTCACTTCCAGAGCTTTTCCTCTCAATCTATATGTCTTCATAGGAGTTACTATTGTCAACAAATCCCCGGGGTCAATGACATT
>CBFDDY010000260.1:0-3989 GCA_965603705.1 uncultured bacterium
AGTCGAACCGTAGGGGCAGGAACTGTAACTGAGGTTTTAGAGTAAAAAATAAGAAAAAATAAAGAAAGGCAGAGAGAAAAACAAAGATGAGAGATATTATTATTCTTCAATGTACTGAATGTAAACAACGGAATTACAATACAACCAGGAATAAAAAACAGAATAAAGATAAACTGGAAATAAAGAAATATTGTAAATTCGACAGAAAACATACTTTGCATAAAGAAGTAAAATAATTGGTTGAAATATTTATTAGAAGGTTTGGCCTTGAGATCAAAGGAGGAATTTCAGTCAGATAAGGTGAGTAGCTCAACTGGCTAGAGCATCGGTCTCCAAAACCGGGGGTTGCGGGTTCGAGTCCTGCCTCACCTGCCAAAGATAAATTGGATGAAATAATAATAGATTACACAGCAAATAAAAGGAGCTCAAAATACTTAATTCTCTAAGCAAGAGAACAACTTTATTTTATAAGGAAAAAGAATGACGAAAAAAACAAGATGGTATAAGCGATTTTTTCCTTTTCTAAGAGAGGTTAGATCTGATGTCAAAAAAGTCACTTGGCCTTCGAAAAATGAAGTATACAGCACAACTATTGTGGTTATTATTGCGACAATATTTTTCGGATTTTATTTGTATTTTATGGACTTGATCTTTTCCTATGTAATCAAACAGATAGAATCCGTATTATCATAAACTGAGTTATAAAATGGAAAAAAATTGGTATGTAGTTCACACTTATTCAGGATACGAAGATTTTGTAGCTGAATCTTTACGCCAACGGGCGGCAGAGCTTAATATTGAAGATCAAATTGGAGAGATCATCATTCCTACTGAAGGGGTTGTTGAGATCAAAGCCGGGAAAAAAGTCGTTTCTACAAAAAGATCTTATCCTGGATACTTATTAATAGAGATGGAGATGACTGACGGAAACTGGTTAATGATCCGGGATACACCGAAAGTCACTGGTTTTGTTGGTTCGGGAAAGAAACCTACCCACTTGAGTAAAGATGAAGTTAGCCAGATTGTAGAGCATATGGAGGATACGTCTGAAAAACCGAAACCAAAGCATTCTTTTGAAAAAGGAGAAGCAGTCAGAATCATAGATGGTCCGTTTTTTAATTTTAATGGGATTGTTGAAGAAGTTAATTATGAAAAAAATACGCTTAAAGTAATGGTTACGATATTTGGAAGATCTACTCCTGTGGAACTGGAATTCTTGCAGGTTGAGAAAATATAGGAGGCAAAATGGCAAAACAAGTAGTTGCGGTTATCAAGCTTCAGATAGAAGCAGGTCAGGCAAGTCCGGCGCCTCCAGTTGGCCCGGCCCTTGGTCAAAATAATGTGCCGATTATGGATTTTGTCCGGCAATTTAATGAGAAGACAAGTAAAATGGAGCCGGGAACATTGGTTCCAGTAGTAATTTCAGTTTATAAAGACAGAAGTTTCAATTTTATAACCAAATCACCGCCAGCTTCTTATCTATTAAAAAAAGCAGCAGGAATTGCTAAAGGTTCTGGAGAACCAAATAAGGAAAAAGTCGGAAAAGTCACGAGAAAACAACTGGAAGAGATTGCTAAGATTAAAATGTCTGATATGAATGCTTTTGAATTAGAAGCTGCGATAAAGATAATTATTGGTACGGCAAAAAATATGGGACTGGAGATTATCAGTGGATAAAAGAGGAAAAAAATACCAAAAAGCAAAAGAATTAATTGAAAAAGAGCAATATTCTCTGGATGAGGCTGTCACTTTGGTCAAGAAGCTTAGCTATGTTAAGTTTGATGAATCTGTGGATATGTCCCTTAATCTTGGGGTTAATCCAAAATATTCGGACCAAATGGTACGAGGTACTATTGTTCTCCCGCATGGAACGGGAAAGGCGAGTAAAGTGTGTGTCATCGCTTCTGGAGAAAAAGTAACTGAAGCTGAAAAAGCCGGCGCTGATTTTGTCGGAGGAGAAGATATAGTTGAAAAGATATCTAAAGGATGGACCGAATTTGATGCTGTTATTGCGACTCCTGATATGATGCGAAGTGTAGGAAAGCTTGGCCGTGTTTTAGGCCCTAAAGGATTAATGCCCAACCCAAAATCTGGCACTGTAACATTTGATCTCGAGAAAGCTGTTGCTGAGATCAAAGCCGGCCGGATTGAGTTCAGGGTAGACAAAAATGCTATTATTCATTCTCAAATCGGTAAGGTTTCCTTTTCTGAGGATAAGTTGAAAGATAATATCAATGCTTTTATTAGTGCAATCGTTCAAGTAAAACCAGCTTCATCTAAGGGAAAGTATATTAAAAACATACATATTTCTTCATCTATGGGTCCTTCCGTTTGTTTAAATGAGGATGTTTTAGGGAGAACAAAGTGAACGTCAATCGTGAAAAAAAAGTAAAGCAGGTCCAGGATCTTGCGAAAATATTTGAACAAAACAGCACATTATATCTTATTGACTATAAGAAAATATCTGTTCCTAAATCAATGGAGTTGAGGACTCAATTAAGAGAGAATAATTGTTCCTTAAAGGTCATCAAGAATCGGCTTGCGCTAAGAGCTTTAACAGATGAACTACCCCTTGAATTAAAACAGTATTTCCAAGGCCCTACCGCCATTGCCTTTACTGATGAAAATCCAATTATCCTAGCCCGATTACTTAAAGATTTTATTGTACAAAATAAGGTTCTTAAAGTAAAAGCGGGATTGGTCGAAGGAGAATTCCTTTCTGAAGGGCAATTCCCTGAAATTGCCAACTTAACTTCACGGGATGATTTATTGGCTAAACTGGGTTATTTGATCGTTTACCCATTAACACAATTATTAAAGACTTGGCAAGCTCCTTTTAATAGTTTTGGCAGCATGTTAAGTCAATTAAAATCAAAAAAATAGAGTTGGAGGAAAAAATGCCGAAAGTACAAACTAAAGAGGCGAAAGATACTACTAAGGAAAAAATGGAAAAAACTACAAAAGGGACCAAAGTAACAAAAAAGCAGTTCTTTGAACACTTAGATAATCTGACAGTTATTGAGCTTGCAGATTATATTAAAGAGTTTGAAGAAAGATATGGCGTAAGTGCAGCCGCCGTAGCTCCTGCTGCTGCTCCAAGTGCTGGTCAGGGCGATGCCCCTACTGAGGAAGAAAAGGCTGAGTTTGATGTTATCCTGAAAGATTTTGGTGATAAAAAGATCAATGTCATCAAGACTGTAAGGGAGGTAACGAGCTTAGGCTTAAAAGAGGCCAAAGATCTTGTAGACAGTGCTCCTAAAGCAATTAAGGAAGGAGTTTCAAAAGAAGAAGCAGAAGAAATGAAAAAGAAATTTGAAGAAGTAGGAGCCGTTATAGAGCTGCAATAGATTGAAATTAAAAACCCTTTTGAGAGGGCAAATATGCAAAATGAATTAAAAAATGTTTACCGCGAAAGAGTAGATTTTTCTAAAATCGAAAACACTTTCCCTATACCTGACATACTGACTATCCAGAAGCGGTTTTATAGAAAATTTCTACAGATGGAGTTGCTGCCTGAAGAAAGGAAGAATATTGGGCTTCAAGCAGCCTTTAAAGATATTTTTCCGGTGTCGGATTTTAAAGAAACCACTCAACTTGATTTTATTAGCTATTCTTTAGGGGACTGGGAATGTAACTGTGGACGCCTTAAAGGTGTTGAGAATTCTCGCAGTCGCTGTAATAGTTGCAGTACTCTTTTACCCCCAGATTTTGAGTTGTCAGATAAAGAGATATGTCCTTATTGCAATGCAGTTAATAAAATTGAAGTCCCTACATGTGAACATTGTGGAGGCAAGGTCGAATTGAAAATAAAATTTAGTTCTGAGGAATGCCTTCAGAAGGGATATATATTCTCTGTTCCCATTAGGATAAAAGTTAGATTGATCAGTTGGGAGAAAGATCCAGAGACCAAAGCGAAGAGACTAAAGCATATTAAGGAACAAAAGGTCTATTTTGGGGATATTCCTTTAATGACTGATAAAGGCACCTTT
>CBFDDY010000261.1:0-3986 GCA_965603705.1 uncultured bacterium
ATAAGGTTTACAAATACGGATTAACTGCGGTAGATGTTTTTGGGAGAGAAACTAACCCAATTTACATAGATGTTTTTTAGACTTAGCCATAAGGTTCTTCTAGTTCCCTTTTTCTTTTAAGGTGTTACTACAATTTTCTACTGACTTTTTCCCATGTGGATACGTATGATTGTTTCCAAAGAAATTAAGTCTTTTACTTAAGATAACCCAACGATCTTAATCGTTCCCTCGTCTTTTCGCTGACCTCTCTAGACTGACTCCCTTCCCATAAACGAATCCCTTTCTCCAGAAAAGCCTGCTTCAGCCTTATCAGCAGTTTGTCTACCATGCTAGGCAACTCATCTGCAAGATTATGCAGCTCTTGCGGGTCTTGCTTAAGATTGAAAAGCTCGATGGGAGCAACAGGTGGATCAGGATGAGCTCCCCGGTCCTCTTTTCCGAAGTCACGGTTCACAATCAGCTTGTAATCTTCATCAACAATATACGCTCGTCGGTCCATAAGGCCAAATACAAGTCCGCCTTTTTCGCCAAGGTTCTTTTTTAATAGCGGGGCTTGTGATTTTCCATCAAAGGAAAGATCGTTCCCCTCTAAATGCAACAAATCAAGAAGTGTAGGAAGCAAGTCAATCATGCTGACCCGTTTCTCGACCATAACTGGTTTAGGAAATAACTTAGGACAGTGCATTACCCAAAGCCCGTTGACTATCAACTCATATAATTGTCCCCGATGATCCCAGAATGTATGTTCGGCAAACTCTTCGCCATGGTCGGTTATAATTATCACGAGGGTATTATCCCCCACGTTACGCCGGCGAAGATTTTTCATAAGTAGGCCTATCTGTTTGTCAATGCGAAAAAGTTCGGCTTCGTAGGCAAGAATGTACTTTGCAAGGGCTTTTCCCAGACCTTCTTCTCCAGGTTTCCAGTCTGGAATATGGCGCTTACCAAATCCGCTAAGAATATTGACTGCCTCCTGGGTCCATTCCGATACAGGAGAAGCTTCAGGCCCGGATTTAAGCCCTCTTGATTTGGCTTCATTGAGGAATTTTTGAAAATCGCGAAGGGGGTAATGTAAGTCCATTAAATGAATCCAGGCAAAAAATTTCTTATGTTTAAGTTCAGAAATATACGAATCCAGCTTACTAACTACTCTCTCTACACTTGCATAAGGTTGCCTCCAGTTTGAACTGAATTCTTCAAAGAAGTCAAAACCTTGGTTGAAATTAAAGTCCCTGGTGAGGTAAGGATTGGTTGAAATTCCAATTGTTGTATAATCATGTTTTTTGAGAGTTGTTTGTATTGTCTCCAAACTTTTTGGAATGCCGGCCTGAAGACTGCCACTTTCTTGAAAACGTGTGAATCCATAATGGTGTTTTACCTGCCACCGCGGCCCCCCACCCGGCACCTCTAAGGGCCAATAAGGGATTCTGGAAGTAAAAATGGACCCCATAGAAGCAGAAGTGTTCCCAGCGAAACAGTATGTTTTACGGAAAACCACACCTGAATAGGCTAGTTTATCAATGTTTGGCGTAAGATTTACAGGATATCCATGGAAAGAAAAACGGTCAGCGCGGGCTGCATCTATACTGATCAAAATTACATTCAGATTCTTATCAGATGACAATCTGTGCCTATTTTTAATAAATAAATAATATACGCCTGTGAACAGAACGATCAATGAAATAACTATTGCTGAAAATTTTATATGTTTTTTTCTCATTTTCTCTGCCCTCCATATTAATTATAATGCACTGTAATAGAGACCACAACAAATAAATGGCTTTCTAACCTGGATTATTCACGAGTCGAGGTTGCTGCAGATGCAAGGCACAGGGTATGAAGCTGTGGTCCTTCACCGCGAATACCCTGTAACGAAGCAGATGCAGTGAGATCGGCTCGCTCGGAGAGTAAAAAAATGGCGATTAAAATTAACAATAAAAACAAGAAAAAAGTTTCAATAATCATTTTTAATAAAATCTTGCATGTCATTGAAAAGAAAAAAATAATAAAAACGTCGCCATTTTTTTATGAATAGGTCAGGCTAAATAATCGACCGCAAGGTAAGACATAGCCCGGATTCCCAAGCTCAGCCCGGCATGGCAGCTGAGGAAAGAACAAAATATGTATGAAAGTCGAAGTCCTAGATCAGCGATTAATGGTGATCTCTCCTCTTTGTGAGCATTACTATGGGCAATTTTATGTCATTCTCTCTTTCCTGCGGATTTCCTGCGGATTTCTGGTTGACTGAATTTGTTTTTTATGTGTATTATGGGTGATGGAGCAGCTCAACGAGTAAAAATTTGATGAAATTGAGCGGAGATTGCCATGAGTAAAAAACTAAATTTCTATCACTTAAGGAGAAAATATTTTGCGACAGATAAATAAATTGTTTAAATGTGGCTTGTTTTGTTTGTTACTTATTACAATATTTCCTATTCAACTGTTCTGTTATATTGATCCTGGGACCGGAAGTTATGTTATTCAATTACTTATTGCCGGCTTAGTCGGTGTCTCTTTTTTTATTAGGATTTTCTGGAAAAAAATAAAGAATTTTATTTCCTCAGTATTCTCAAAAAAGGCAAAAGAATAAAAAGTGCCGGATTCTTCTGGAAAAATAACAAGCTCTTTTCGTGATCCGAGTGGTTTTCTGTTTTTCAGAGATGGAAAAATCTACCGTCAGATAAATAAGGTATATAAAAGTGAATATGATCTCCTTATTAATTCCGGACTTTACAAAGATCTTATAAATGCTGGCCTCTTGATCCCCCATGAAGAAGTAAGCATTAAACCTGAGGAGCAGGGCTCAGCCTATAAAATTATTAAACCAGAAATGATCTCATTTGTTTCTTATCCCTATGAATGGTGCTTCAGTCAATTAAAAAATGCTGCTTTAACCACCTTAAAGATTCAGAAAACAGCATTGAAGTATGGCATGTCTTTAAAAGATTCTAGTGTTTACAACATACAATTTAGCTCCGGAAGAACTGTTTTTATCGATACCCTTTCTTTCGAAAAACATGAGGAAGGAAAGCCCTGGGTAGCATATAGGCAATTCTGCCAGCACTTCCTGGCCCCCTTAGCTTTGATGAGTTATAAGGATATTCGATTGAATCAACTTTTCAGGGTTTATTTAGATGGAGTGCCTCTCGACTTGGCAAGTTCGCTTCTCCCGTTTTATTCTCGATTCATTCCTTCGATTCTAACTCACATTCATATTCATGCTTATAGCCAAAAGCACTTTGCAAACAAAAACGTAACCAGCAGTAAAAAGATGTCCCGCATTTCTTATTTAGGGTTAATGGACAGCTTGGAATCCGCAGTTAAAAGATTAAAATTACGGTCTTTTAAAACTGAATGGGTCGATTATTATGATAGTTTTAATTATTCCTCAAGTGCTTTTCAAGATAAGAAGCAAACAATCAGCAACTATTTTAATAAAATTACCTCCAAGCAGGTTTGGGATCTGGGAGCAAACACTGGTGTTTTTAGCCGCATTGCCAGCGAAAAGGGTATTGAAACCATTGCTTTTGATATTGATCCTGGTGCAATAGAAAGGAATTACATTGAAGGCCTTAAAAGAAATGAAAAAAAAGTACTACCATTATTACTCGATCTTACAAATCCAAGCCCAGCTATTGGATGGGAAAACCGGGAGCGGATATCTTTTATAGAACGGGGACCCACAGAAACAATATTAGCATTGGCACTTATTCATCATTTAGCTATTTCTAATAATCTTTCTTTTGAATATTGTTCAAACTTTTTTTTCAGATTATGCAAACATTTAATTATAGAATTCATCCCCAAAAGTGATTCGCAGGTCAAAAGGCTTCTCCAGACCAGGAAAGATATATTCCCTCATTATGATCGGAAAAATTTTGAACAGAAATTTTCAATAAATTTTAAAATATTAGAATCAAAAAAAGTTGATGATTCAGAGAGAATATTGTATTTAATGAAGGCAAAAGATAATAAATCAGTTTTAT